>NZ_JBVIRY010000007.1:148618-335986 GCF_055575795.1 Kitasatospora sp. NPDC034023 | reverse complement strand
ACCAACATCGCCGCCGCAGCCGACCACTACCGGTCACGCCCCGACCACGCCACCGCACTCCTCAAGATCACCTGCTGAGAACGCATCAGCCCTGGACCGGACTGCCCGCCGACAGCCCGGCCCGGCACCCCGGGGTGCGCGCACCCCGGAGGTCTGACAGGTGCCCAGCCATCGGTCGGTGGCGGACGCGGCGGGGCCGACGGCTGTGCGGCGGTCGTCTGCCCCGTTCCGTCCGGTTCATTCCTCTTCGTGCCGCCGGGCGCCGGCGCCACCCCTGCCGCCCTCGCCGCCCACCGCCCGCGCCCCGCGCAGCGTCACCCCGAAGTGGGTGCGGAGCCGCCGGATCTCCCACCAGGCGACGGCGGTCACCGTCGCCGGGCCGCCGACGACGGCGCCCAGCTCGACGGGCAGCGGGCCGGGCGGCAGGCCTCCGAACAGCAGCCCGATCGCGGCGAGTTCCCACACCAGGACGCCCGTCAGCACCGGCGGGAAGACGGCGTGCACCCGGTCCAGGGTGAAGGCCGTGCGGACGACGGTCGGCGAGGCGAACGCCACGAACATCAGCGCCCAGATCGGCGCGGCCAGGAGCAGCAGGTCGGCCAGCGCGCCGACCAGCACCACCTGGACCGAGCCGCGTGCCTGGGCGACGAGCCAGAGCAGCACCGGCACCACCGTGCAGGCGCCGACGTACTGCAGTGCCTTCAGCACGGCCGGCCGCACCTGGGCGCGCATCGCGGGCCGCAGGGCCGGGCCGGCGAGCCGGAACAGGATGCCGACCACCACCGGGGCCGTCACCAGTACCAGCCAGGGCGTGATCACCAGCCGGAGCTGGAACTGGTCGTTGGCCTCGCTCCAGTCCTCCGGCGAACCGTAGACCGCCAGCACCAGGAAACCGGCCACGAGCGCCAGCCACCCCCGTATCCGCTGCACCCGCAGCACCACCGGGTCGGTGATCCCCCGCGGGCCCGGCACGGCGAACACCCTCCGGGCCAGCCGTCGCGCCGAGCGCGCCATCGGGTAGAGGCCGAGGAAGACCAGGAACGGCCACAGGCAGAAGAGCAGCGGTAGTACCCAGCAGCCGATCGCCTTGCGCGCGGGCGCCAGCAACTCCCGCAGCGTGGGCCACTCCTCGCCCCGGAAGCGCTGCCACAGCGGCACCCGCGGCTGTTGACCGTGGCCGTAGCCGTGGCCGTAGCCGTAGTCCTGCCCATGGCCGTAGCCCTGCCCGTACCCGTAGCCCTGCTGCTGGTACGGGTTCTGCTCTCCGTAGGTCATGCCGAGGTCCTCACGCGGTCGCCCCCGTCGACCGGAGACCCGGCCGACTACCGACCGCCGCACCCTACTGCCGCACACCCACCCTTCGTCCACCCACTTCGTCCACCCGCCCCCGTGCCGCGCTACGGCAGCTGGATCGCGGGGAAGGTGCCGGCCGGGGTGCCGTCGAGGGCGCCGTCCATGGCGTCGCGCCAGATCGGGCCGGCCAGGGTGCCGCCGAAGGCCTGGCCGACGACCTTGCCGCCGATCCGCTGGCCGTCCAGCGGCTTGGGGTTGTCGGTGTCGCTGACGACGGTGGCGCCGGCCATCTCCGGGGTGTAGCCGACGAACCAGACCTGGCGGCTCTCGTTGGTGGTGCCGGTCTTGCCCGCGCTGTCGCGGCCGGTGAGGCCGGCCGCCTTTCCGGTGCCGTCCTCCACGACGCCCTTGAGCATCGCGGTGACGGTGTCGGCGGTGTCGGCGGACATCACGGCGGAGCAGTTCGCCTGCGGCACGGCCAGCTGCTTGCCGTCGGGGCCGGTCACCGAGGTGATGGCGGTCGGCGCGCAGTAGGTGCCGTGGGCGGCGAAGGTCGCGTAGACGCCCGCCATCTCCAGCGGGGTCAGGTCGTTGCTGCCGAGCGTCATCGACGGCACCACCTGGAGCTTCTCGCCGCCCGCCTGCTCGGTGATGCCGAGCTTGTTGGTCATCTGGGCGACGTTGCAGAGCCCGGTGTCGGCCTCCAGCTTCGCGAAGTAGGTGTTGACCGACTGGGCCATCGCCGTCTTCATGGTGAACTGGCCGGTGAGGGACTGGCTGTCGTTGTGCACCTGCCCGGCCGACGGGAACTTCCCGCCGGAGCAGTCCTTCATCGCCGGCCACGGGATGCTGTAGTCGGTGGTGTAGCTCTGGCCCGGCGTGAGGCCGTTCTCCAGGGCCGCCGCCGCGACGATCGGCTTGAACGTCGAACCGGTCGGGAAGCCGAGCCCACCGCCCATGGCCTTGGTGGCGTTGTAGTTGATCTGGGTCTGGCTCTGCTTGTCATCGACACCGTACGGGCGGCTCTGGCCCATCGCGAGGATCCTGCCGGTGCCCGGCTCGACGATGCTCATCGCGGTCGCCGCCTGGTCGCCCGCGTTCACGTGGCTGGTGACCGAGGAGTTGAGGGCCGCCTGCGCCTTGGGGTCGAGCGTGGTGTGGATCTGCAGCCCGCCGCGCTTCCACACGGCCTGCCGCTCGGCCGCCGACTTCCCGAAGGCCGGGTCGGTGAGCACCACCTTGCGCACGTAGTCGCAGAAGAAGCCCTCGCCCTGCTTGGCCAGGATGCAACCCTGCTGCGGGGCCTGGACGTTGAGCCCCAGCGGGGTGGCGATGGCCTGCTGGGCCTCCTCCTTGGTGATGTGCCCGTACTCGGCCATCTTGCGCAGCACGGTGTCGCGCCGGTCCTTGGCCGCCGTCGGGTCGACCACCGGGTCGTAGCCGCTGGGCGACTGCACCAGGCCGGCCAGCATCGCGGCCTGCGGCAGGGTGAGGTCCTTGGCGTGGACGCCGAAGTAGCGCCGCGCGGCCGACTCGATGCCGTAGGCCTTCTCCCCGAAGAAGGTGATGTTCAGGTAGTTGGTGAGAATCTGGTCCTTGCCCAGGGTCTCCTCGACCTTGATCGCGTACTTCAGCTCCTGGATCTTGCGGCCGATGGTCTGCCGCTGCGCCTCCTGGACCTTCTTCGGGTCGTCGCCCGCCTCGTCGACGAACACGTTCTTCACGTACTGCTGGGTCAGGGTGGACGCACCCTGAGCGGTGGTGCCCGAGGAGGCGTTCTTGTCCACGGCGCGCAGCACCCCCTTGAGGTCGATCGCGCCGTGCTCGTAGAAGCGGTTGTCCTCGATGTCCACCAGTGCGGTCTTCACCAGCGGGGATATCTGGTCCGCCGACACCACGGTACGGTCCCGGTCGTACACGGTGGCGATCGTGCCGCCCTGGGCGTCGAGGATCGTCGAGGCCTGGGACAGCGCCGGCGTCTTGAAGTCGTCGGGCAGGTTCTGGAAGTCGTCCGCCGCCGACTGGGCCCCCAGCCCGGCCGCCGCCACCGCGGGCAGCGCGATCCCCGCCGCCACGGCACCGGCGACCACGCTGATCCCGATCAGCCGCAGCCCGTGCCCGAACTTCCGCATACCCGTCCCCACCAGCTTCTCTGCCATGCGAGGACCCTACGTGCACGTCATGAGGAACTCGTAAGGGATCCGGCACCGCTCTGTCACAGCTCTGCGACAGGGCGGCAGCCGGACCCCTGGGCTGCCGGTCTACGGGCGCTCGGGCTTACGGGCGGCGGGTTTACAGGCGCTCGGCGAGGGCCTGGTGGACGCGGTGCCAGGCGTCGGCGGTCGCGGCGGCGTCGTGGTCGGCCGGGCGGTCGGCGGCGAAGCCGTGGCGGGCGCCCGGGTAGGTGATCAGTTCGTGATCGACCTTGGCGTCGGTCAGCCGCTGCTCGGCCGCCTGCCACTCCTCCTGCGGGAGGATGTGGTCCAGCTCGCCGCAGAAGCCGAGCAGGTACACGCCGTTGGCGGCGATGCGCTCGGCCGTCTCCAGCGGCGGCACCGGGCCGACCAGCGGGAAGCCGGAGTTCAGCAGCCAGCCGGGGTAGAACACCGCGGCCAGCTCGAAGCGCAGCTCGGTGGCGGCGCGCACGGCGATGTGCCCGCCCATGCTCGTTCCGACGAACGCCACGCCGCGCCCGTCGGCCAGGGTCCGGGCCTCCGCCAGGGCCGCGGCGGCGTCGGCGACCAGTTCGTCGCGGTCCAGGGCGCGCATCAGCACCAGGCCCGCCTCCCGCTCCTCCGCGCTGTACCCGAGTTCGGTGCGGCGGGCGTTGCGCCAGTAGAAGTCCGGCGCCACCGCCACGTACCCGAGGCCCGCCAGCTCGGCGCAGACGCCCCGCAGGTACGCATTGACCCCGTACAGCTCGGAGCAGACCACCACCGCCCCGCGCACCTCGCCCTCCGGGCGGTGCACGTACGCCTCGATCCCGCCGGGCGTGCCCAGCTCCTGCCACTGACCTGTCATCAGATCCCCCGTTGAGTCGGCCGGAAAGTACCGCTGCGCATCGTAGTGCCACCCGGGGCCGGGACAGGGAGCAGGACAAGGGCTGAGACAACGACAAGAGCTGAGACAAGGGCAAGGACAAGGACTTGGTATGACCGCGGCAAACACTTCCCCCCGCCGCCTCCGCGCATCTGGACGGGCCCACCGTCGGGTTGATGTGGTGTCGGGGCTCCGATCTCGCACGTACGGACCTCCCACACCCTCACACTCGGGAGCACACGCATGCGCAAGTCGTTCAAGGCCGCCGCCCACACCCTGGCCGCGCTGGCCCTGGCCGCCGTCGGCACCACTTCGCTGGCCACCGGAGCCGAGGCGCAACCCGCCCCGGCGCCCGCCCACTTCGGGGCCAAGCCGCTCGTCCCCGCCGCCCCCGCCGCCGCCTCGCAGCAGCGGGCCGCCTCGGCCGCCTCCGGCAACACCCTGAAGGTCGGCTCCAGCGCCGGCCAGGGTGTGGTGTCCCCCACCCCCAAGGTCTACCTGGTCTTCTGGGGCTCGCAGTGGTCCTCCGACCCCGCCGGGGTCGCGCCCGACCTGCAGAACATGTTCAAGGGCCTCTACGGCAGCCAGGACACCTGGGGCACCATCCTCGACCAGTACTGCGAGGGCGTCGCCAAGGGCACCGTCACCTGCGGTACCAAGGGCGTCCACGTCCAGCACCCCACGTCCTCGCCGCTGGCCGGCGTGTGGTTCGACAACGCAGCCGCCGCACCCACCCAGGCGACCTCCACGCAGATCGCCGCCGAGGCCGTGAAGGCCGCCGGCCACTTCGGCAACACCACCCAGGCGCCCAACCTCAACGCCCAGTACGTGGTCGTCTCCCCCACCCACACGCACCCGGACGGCTTCCCCAACACCGGCTTCTGCGCCTGGCACGACAAGACCAGCGCCTCGTACGGCACCCTGGCCTACACCAACCTCCCGTACATCCCGGACAACGGGGCGGGCGCCTGCACGACGTTCACGGACGGCCGGCTGCTCTCCGGCATCGAGTCCACCGAGACGCACGAGTACGCCGAGACGGTCACCGACTTCTGGCCCAGCATCGGCTGGAACGGCGGCGGCGGGGAGATCGGCGACGCGTGCGTCGACCTCGACGCCTACGTCGCCCTGAGCACCGGCACCTTCGACCTTCAGGGCCTGTGGTCGAACAGCGCCAACAAGTGCGTGACGCGCGGCCAGTAGCGTTCACCCGGAGCCCCGTTCCCGTCCGCCGGACGGGGGCGGGGCTCCGCACCGTCGGCAGCCGGTGCGCCGGCCGGCCCCGGTCTCCCCCGGCGTCGTCGGCTCACTCGCGGTAGAGCAGGACGGTGACCCCGGCGAGGGCCGCGCTGGCCACCAGGGCCCAGGCGAGCTGCCCGTGCAGGACCAGGACCGCACCGGGGGCGGCGCCGGCGAGCATGGTGGCGACGGAGAGGATCCGCCTGGTCCGGCGGGGGGCGGTGCCGCCGGCCAGGCGGGAGTCGGCGGCCAGGCCGGTCAGGGTGAGGGTGAGCACGGTGGTGGTGAGGTCCGGTATCCCGAGGCCGCGGACCGTGCCGTTGCGCAGGCCCATCGCTAGGGCGAGCAGCGCGATCACGCCGTACTGCGCGGGCCCGTCCGCGCTCCAGGCGAAGACCACGGCGGCGGCCGCGCCGTGCAGCGCGACCTCCAGGACCAGGGCCGTGCGCACCAGGCGCGGGCGCCGGGTGCCGGCGTGCCGCGCGGCGAGGCGCCCGGCCAGGACGGCGCCGAGGAGGAAGGCGGCGAGGGAGGTCAGCGAGCCGACGACGGAGAAGCCGGGCGCTCCGGCGAGGGCGAAGGCGATGACGACGACATTGCCGGTCATGTTCGCGGTGAAGACGTGGCCGAGGCCGAGGTAGCTCACGGCGTCGATCAGGCCGCTGACCATGGTGAGGCCGAACAGGGCCAGGGCCAGCGGGTGGCGGTCGCGGATCTGCGCCCCGGGCAGCTGCGGCGGCGACGCGGTGCGGGACTCGTGCGCGGGCACGGACTCGGGCACGGACTCGGGCGCAGGCTCGGGCGCGGACTCGGGCGCGGGCGTGGTCACGACGGCTCCTCGTGTCGAAGTAGGGGGAGGTGGGCAAGGGCACCGCCTCGGTCCGGCGGTGCCCACTGATGGAATTGACGAACCATCAGAAGAAGCACGGGTCCGTCGGCAGCGCGGGCTGCCCGGGGAGGGTGGCGAGGCCTCGGGCCGCGCGCCAGGCGTGCTGTTCGCCGGAGGCCGCCACGGCCTCCAGGACGCTCTCGGCCTGGTGGACGCCGGCCGGGCCGGGGGTGGGGGTGGGGGTGGCGTGGTAGCCGCCGAACCGCACGACCGGGCTCCAGGGCGGCGTCACCGCGGGCAGGTCGGGGGCCAGGCCCTGGTGCTCCTGCGTCCCGTGGACGATGCGTCCGCCGACGACGGTGAGGACGGACTCGATGTGCGGGATGTCGGCCTCGGGCACGGTGAAGTAGTCGGCGCTGAGCAGCACGATATCGGCGTAACTTCCCACTGTCAGACGTCCCTTGACGTCCTCCTCGCCGGTGAGGCGGGCGCCGCCGAGGGTGTAGAGCTCCAGGGCCTGTTCGCGGCTGAGCCGGTTGTGCTCGGCGGCGAGGCGGCGCCCGCTGACCGTGCGGCCGGAGACCAGCCAGTGCAGGGCGACCCAGGGGTTGTAGGAGGAGACCCGGGTGGCGTCGGTGCCGGCGGCGACGGTGAGGCCGCGGTCCAGCATGGCGCGCAGCGGCGGCGCTTCGGCGGCCACCGGGGCGCCGTAGCGGGAGACGAAGGCCTCGCCCTGGAAGGAGAGGCGGTTCTGCACGGAGACGGCGCCGCCGAGGGCGGCGATCCGGTCGAGGCTGTCGGGGCTGACGGTCTCCGCGTGGTCGAAGAGCCAGCGGTTGCCGTGTGGGAAGAGGCCTTCGGCGGCGAGCTTCTCGAAGACGGCGAGGTCACGGCGGATGGTCTCGTCGTAGGTGGCGTGCAGCCTGAATCCCCAGCCGTGCTCCATCAGCAGGCGGACGGCCTTCTCGAACTCCGTCTCATAGGAGCCGAGTCGGGGGCGTGGTTCGGCGAAGTTCTCGAAGTCGGCGGCGGCCCAGGTGAGGTTCTCCCCCGCGCCGTTGAGGCGCAGCCACTCGTCGCCTTCGCCGGGGCGCACGGTGTCGACCCAGCGCCTGAGGTCGTCGAGTTCCTGCCCGGCGGTCTGCGGGAAGAGGTGGTAGGCGATGCGCAGGGTCAACTGGCCCTGGCGGGCGAGTTCCATGACGGTGCCGTAGTTCTCGGGGAAGCTCTGGAAGCCGCCGGCGGCGTCGATCGCGGAGGTGAGGCCGAAGCGGTTGAGCTCGCGCAGGAAGTGCCTCGTTGAGCCGACGCGGTCGGCTTCGTCCAGGGTCGGCGCCTTGGCGAGGGTGGAGTAGAGCAGTAGAGCGCCCGGCGCGGCGATCAGCAGGCCGGTCGGTTCACCGTCGTGTCCGCGGACGATCTGGCCGCCGGCGGGGTCGGGGGTGTCGCGCGTGAAGCCCGCGGCGCGCAGCGCGGCCTTGTTGAGCAGGGCCGACTGGTAGAGGTGCAGTACGAAGACGGGGGTGTCGGGCGCCGCGGCGTTGAGCTCGGCCAGGGTGGGCAGGCGCCGCTCGGCGAACTGGTCGGCGGACCAGCCGCCGACCACCCGGACCCACTGGCCGGGCGGGGTGCGCTCGGCCTGCAGCCGGAGCATGGCCAGGGCTTCGCGCAGTGTCGGGACGCCGTCCCAGCGCAGTTCCAGCACGTAGTTGAGGCCGCCGCGGATGACGTGCAGGTGCGCGTCGTTGAGTCCGGGGACGGCCCGGCGGCCGAGCGCGTCGACGACCCGGGTGTCGGGGCCGACCAGCGGGACCACGTCCGCGTCGTCACCGACCGCCTGGATCAGCCCGTCCCGGACGGCCAGCGCGCCGGCCCGGGGGCGGCGCGGGTCGTTGGTGTGCACCTTGGCGTTGCGGATGACCAGGTCGGCGGGCAGGGCGGGGGCGCCGGGACGGATCCCGGCGACGGGCATGCTGGACAACGAGGGGTCCCTTCGTGCGGTGGTCTCGGCCCGACAGGGCCACCCGGCGAAACCTAGGCAGCAGACCGGCACCCGACGCACTTCGCAGCGCATCGCGACTTGCCCCGCAGCGCACTGCGGTCGGGGCCGGACGCGGCGCCGACCTACCGTGCGTTGTCGGAACAGTCCAGGGCGCACAGCGAGCAGAACCACCGGCCGATCGCCGACTAACGTCGCTGTCGTGCCGCCCCGGATGATCCGGATCGCGGCTGACACAGCCGGAACTGATGCAGCGTCAATGAGTCGCCTTCCCAGGCGAATTCCCCGCTGACTCCCCGCTGACTCCCCGCAGACCCGCTGCAGATGCGCGGCAGATGCGCTGCCAATCCGCTGCCGATTCCCTGCATCCCTCAGAAGAGAGAAGAACCATGGTCGACTTCACCCAGGTCCACGCCGCTCCGAGCCCCGACCTGCTCACCCCGGACAACGCGATGATGCTGTTCGTCGATCACCAGCCGCAGATGTTCTTCGGCACCGGCAGCGGTGACCGCACCTCCATCATCAACTCCACCGTCGGCCTGGCGAAGGCCGCGAAGATCTTCGACGTCCCGGTGGTGCTGTCCACCGTCGCGGCCGAGTCCTTCTCCGGACCGATCCTCCCGCAGTTGCAGGCGGTCTTCCCCGAGCAGGAGGTCATCGACCGGACCAGCATGAACGCCTGGGAGGACGAGGCGCTGGTCGAGGCGGTCAAGGCGACCGGCCGCCACAAGATCATCCTGTCCGGCCTGTGGACCGAGGTCTGCCTGGTCCTGCCGGCGCTCTCGGCGCTGGAGCAGGGCTACGAGGTGTACGTCGTCGCCGACGCCTCCGGCGGCGTCAGCCCGCGGGCCCACGAGCACGCCCTGCAGCGGATGACCGCCGCCGGCGCCGTGCCCGTCACCTGGGTGCAGGTGCTGCTGGAACTCCAGCGTGACTGGGCCCGCGCCGAGACCTACGTCGCCGTGACGGACCTGGTCAAGGAGCACGGCGGCGCCTACGGCATGGGCATCGTCTACGCCCAGTCCATGATCAACCCGCACGCCGCCGGCTGACGGCCCGCCACCGACCCCGACGGAGTCCGACATGAACACGGGTCTTCTCCTGCTGCGCCTGGTCGCCGGCCTGCTGATCGCGGGCCACGGCGTCCAGAAGGTCAGCTTCCACCTCGGCGGCAGCGGACTGGACGGCGGCACGGCCGAATTCCGGGGTGACGGCTTCCGCGGCGGCAAGCTCACCGCGATAGCCGCCGGCGGCACCCAGATCGGGGCCGGGCTGATGCTGGCCCTCGGTCTGCTCACCCCGCTGGCCGCCGCCGGCGCCATGGGGGTGATGACGGTCGCCCTGACCGTCAAGTGGCCCCACGGGCTGTGGGTGCAGCACGACGGGTACGAGTACCCGTTCGTCCTGATCACCATCGGCGCGGCGCTGGCCGCCACCGGCCCCGGACAGTGGTCGGTCGACGGCGCCCTCGGCCTGGCGCACTGGCCGCTGTGGTGGTTGCCCGTGGCTGTCCTCGCCGGCGTGGGCGGCGGCCTGGCCACCCGGCTCGCCCTGCACCGGGCCTGACGGCAGCGGCACCCCCGACGAGCTCGGGCCCCTGGACACGCCCGTGTCCAGGGGCCCGAGCTCGTTGCGGTTCGAACCCTTCGGCGCCACGAACCCGGAAACCCACGCAGGGGCCCGGACCCGGCGGTGACGCAACGCATCGGGACCCGGCTGTGCGCGCACCCGCCCCTGGGGTACGCGCACAGCCGGGTCCCGGTTCCCGCACAGCCGCCGACCGGGGCCGGGCCCGCCATCGGAGGGCCCGGCCTGCCGTCACACCCCCGTCTCGGGGGTGACGACGAGGTGCTCGGCGAGGAACCAGACCTGGGTCTCGCCGGTGCGGATGATCTGGGAGACCAGGAGGTCCTGGGTGCCGTCGTCGCCGAGCCGCGCCGTGCGGGTGGCGGCGTCGCGGGCGTCGGCGAGGATGGTCTCGTGTGCGTCGAGGAGGCGCGAGAGCATCGACGGCACGCCCTCGATGCCGTCCGGCGGGCGCGGGACGCCCGTGATCTCGGCGGCGTGACGGGGGTCGCCGACGGCGACACCGCCGAGCATCTGCACCCGTTCGGCGAGCGCGTCGACCAGCTCCAGCTGTTCCTGGGCGTGCTTGTCGAAGAGCAGGTGCAGCTGGTAGGCGGTCGGCCCGCGCATGCCCCAGTGGTACTTCTTGTACAGCGCGTACAGGAACTGGGTGTCCGCGAGGACGCGGTTGAGCCGCTGGGCCGAGTACTGCCGGGCGTCGTGGGAGAGCGCGATCGGCAGCTGGGTGACGGTGCCGAACTCCTGCATCTCGGGGCCGTGTTGGTGGAGGCGTGGCTGGTTGGTCATGGTGCTCCTGTCACTGTTTCGGGGGGGTGTCAGTTGTCCACGGACCGGACGGCTTCGCGGATCACGTCGGCGACCCGCCCGGGGTGGGAGAGCATCACCAGGTGCGAGGAGTCGACCTCGACCGTGGCTGCCCCGGCGCGCCGGTAGCCGAACCGCTGGACGTCGGGGTTGATGGTCCGGTCGGCGCCGGCCACGATCCCCCAGGAGGGCTTGGTCCGCCACGCGGCGGTGGGTGCGGCCTCGCCGAACGCCGCTGCGGCGAGCGGCCGCTGGGAGACCGCGAGGACCCGGGCCCGACCGGGGTCGACGTCGGCCGCGAAGATCGCCGGAAGACGGTCGACCTCCACCGAGACGTCGGTGCCCTCGCCGTCCCCGCCCTCCAGCGGGAAGGGGGTGTACACCAGGGCGGAGGCGAGCTCGGACGCGGGGAAGCGGCCCTGCAGCTCACCCAGGCTCTCGCCCTCCTCCAACGCGTAACCCGCGAGGTACACCAGCGCCTTGACGTTCTCCTCGGCGCCCGCCACGGTGATCACGGCGCCGCCGTAGGAGTGGCCGACCAGCACGACCGGCCCGGGGATCTGCCGGACCACCGACGCGATGTAGGCGGAATCGCCGACCAGACTGCGGTTGGGCACGGCCGGCGCCACCACCTTCAGCCCCTCGGCCAGCAGCTCGGGGATGACCCGGGCGAAGCTGGAGGCATCGGCGAAGGCGCCGTGCACGAGCACGACGGTGGGTGTGTCATTCGTCGTCATGACTGAATCCTCAAGATCGCTGCTTTCTTCGGGGCATGCGCACCGCGCCGGAGGTCCGACGCCGTGCGCGAGGCGGCATCAGCGTAGAAACGCCCCGGCCCGGGGCCTGTTCCGACGGCGCACCGCCCACAGCCGGTCAGCGCACAGTGGCTGACACTGCGTCAGATGCGCTGGATCATTGCAACGCCGGTCGATCCGTCTGCGGCACTCTCGGACGACACCGTGTGCTCTCACAGGCCATCGACCGCCACCGGCCGCCCCTAACGTGAGGCCCATCAGCAGCCCACACGCTGTCCGAGAGAAACGGGAAAACCCATGCCGTTCATCACCGTTGGCCAGGAGAACTCCACCTCCATCGACCTTTTCTACGAGGACCACGGCACCGGTCAGCCGGTCGTCCTGATCCACGGGTTCCCGCTGGACGGGCGCTCCTGGGAGCGGCAGAGCGCCGCGCTGCTCGACGCCGGCTACCGGGTCATCACCTACGACCGTCGCGGCTTCGGCCAGTCCTCGCAGCCCACCACCGGCTACGACTACGACACCTTCGCCGCCGACCTGAACACCGTGCTGGAGACCCTGGACCTGCGGGACGCCGTACTGGTCGGCTTCTCCATGGGCACCGGCGAGGTCGCCCGGTACGTGTCGACCTACGGCTCCGAGCGGGTCGCCAAGGTCGCCTTCCTGGCCTCCCTGGAGCCGTTCCTGCTCAAGACCGACGACAACCCCGACGGCGCCGCCCCGCAGGAGTTCTTCGACGGCATCGTCGCCGCCGTGAAGGCCGACCGGTATGCCTTCTACACCGACTTCTTCAAGGGCTTCTACAACCTGGACGAGAACCTCGGCACCCGGATCAGCGAGGAGGCCGTCCGCAACAGCTGGAACACCGCGGCCTCCGGCGGCTCCTACGCCGCCTCGGCCGCACCGAGCACCTGGTACACGGACTTCCGCGGTGACATCCCCCGCATCGACGTGCCCGCCCTGATCCTGCACGGCACCGGCGACCGCACCCTGCCCATCGAGAACACCGCCCGCGTCTTCCACCGGGCCCTGCCCTCCGCCGAGTACGTGGAGATCGAGGGCGCGCCGCACGGCCTGCTGTGGACCCACGCCGAGGAAGTGAACACCGCGCTGCTGGCCTTCCTCGCCAAGTGACCCGGACGGCCGCGGTTCCCCCGACCGCGGCCGTCCGCCCGCCCGCCGGTCCGCTGACAGCACAGCCTGACCGACCGACCGACCAGAGACCCGCGCCCGGCGTCCCCTTCCGTGGACGCCGGGCGCGGGTCTCGAACCACGACCAGGAGGTCACCCGTGAAGCTTCGTTTCACCCGCCGCATGGTCCCGCTGGTGGCGGCGATCGCCGCACTCACGGCGGTCCCCACCGCCTCGGCGGCCCAGAGCACCCCCGGCCCCGCGAAGCCGCCGGGCTCGCACCGGCAGTTCGCCGTCGGCCCGCAGTACGACTCCACCCACGTGTACGTCGCACCCGGCACCGAGCAGGCGTTCGTGGCCAGTTGGGTGTCCACCTTCGGCGGCACCACGATCGGGCCCGTCTCCACCCAGGTGACCCCGACGCCCAGCCGGACGCTGTCCGAACTGGTCGTCTCCCCGGTCGGCACCCTGTCGGTGTTCGACTACACCACGCCCGTCCCGTACCCCTTCGGCACCGAACGCACCGGCTGGCTGGTGACCGACCTCGACCAGGCGGTCCGGGCCGCCCGCGCCGACGGCGCGGCCGTGACCGTGGCCCCCTTCGCCGACCCGATCGGGCGCGACGCCGTCGTCCAGTTCCCCGGCGGGATCAACGCCCAGCTCTACGTGCACACCACCCCGCCGTCCTACCCCGGCCTGGCGAGCGTGCCGGAGAACCGGCTCTACCTGTCGCCGGACTCCGTAGGCGCCTTCCTGGACAGCTACCTCGCCTTCACCAAGGGCCGCATCGTCTCCGACGACCGGCGCGCCGACGGCGCCGCGATCGGCCTGCCCGGGACGACGTACCGGCTCGTCCGCCTCACCTCCGGTTTCGGCGCCACCACGGTCACGGTGACGGACGGCCACCTGCCGAGCCCCTTCGGCCGGGAGCTCACCGGCTACGGCGTGCCCGACCTCGGCGCCACCCTGGAGCGGGCCGAGGCCGCCGGCGCCTCGGTGCTGTGGGGACCGGTCTCGGCGGGCGGCCGGGACAGCGCCGTCGTCCAGTTCCCGGGCGGCTACACGGCGGAGATCCACACCGACCGGTGATCAGCCCCCGGACCGTCACCGGCTACGGCATCCGGAAGCCGACCTGACGGCGTCGTGGATGAGTTCGGCGACCGTCGTCGGCTGGGAGACAGCCACGGCATGGGAGGCGTCGGGCAGTTCGAGGACGGTGGAGCCGGCGCGACTCGCCGTGAACCGCTGGACCGGCGGGGGCAGTGCCTGGTCGGCGCCGGTTACCAGGGCCCACGACGGCTTGGTGCGCCAGGCCGCCGCCGTGGGCGTATCGGTGAGCACCCGCTCGGCGACGGGGCGTTGGATCGCGGCGAGCACCTGCGCGACCTCCCGGTCGAGGTCCGCGGCGACGAGCGGCTGGAAGCACTCCCTGGGCACGGTGAGCTCCGTCGCCCGGCCGGCGTCGGTCGTGGTGAGCGCGGTGCGCCGCAGTTGCGCGAGGACCGGCGAGGGGGTGAAGCGGCCCGCGAGCGCGTCGTAGCTCTCGCCCACGTCGGGGAGGTAGGCGGCCACGTACACCAGCGCGACGACGCTGGGGTCGGTTCCGGCCTCCGTGATCACGGCGCCGCCGTAGGAGTGGCCGACCAGGACGACGGGACCGTCGATGTCGGCGAGGACGGAGGCCAGGTAGGCGGCGTCGTGGGCGAGTCCGCGCAGCGGGTTCGCGGCGGCGAGGACGGTCAGGCCGCGCCGGTGGAGTTCGGCGATGACACCGAACCAGGTGGTGGCGTCGGAGCAGCCGTCGTGGACGAGCACGACGGTGGGTTTGGTGGAGTGCATGAGTGCCTTCCGGATCAGGAGGCCGGGTGGCGGCCGTCGGTCTCTGCGGCGTAGGCCTGCCACTGCCGGGGGGAGACCCCGTAGGCCTCGCGGAACGTCCGGCTGAAGTGGGAGTGGCTGACGAAGCCCCACCGGTGCGCGACGGCGGAGACGCTGCTCTGTCGGCGGGACGGGCGCTCCAGCTCCCGGCGGCAGGCGTCGAGGCGCCGCTGCCGTACCCACTGGCCCACGGTCGTCCCGTCCTGCTGGAAGAGCTTGTGCAGGTAGCGCACCGAGATGTGCTGCGACCGGGCGATCGACTCGGGCGAGAGGTCCGGGTCGGCGAGGTTCTCCTCGATGTGGGCGCGGATCCGGGCGAGGATCTCGGCCGCGCCGGTCGGGTGCTCCGGGTTCTCCCGTTCGAGCAGGTCGGTCACCAGGATGGCGACGATGTCGGAGACGCTGCGCGCGAGGTGGTTGCCCGGCCGGGCGCGGTGGGCGCGGGCCTGGGTGGCGAGGGTCCGCAGGAACTGGGAGGCGAGCGAGCCGATGCCCTCGACTCCCCGGGCCATCAGACCGCCCGTGCGCCGGACGTCGCTGGGCCGGACGCCCAGGTAGAAGCAGGGGACACGGAACCGGACCATCCGGCATTCGGCGTCCTGCAGCAGGCCGGCCGGGTGCGGGGTGGTGCCGATCAGCAGGTCCCCGGGGGCCAGGACGGTGCTGACGCCGTGGCGGCGGACCGAGGCCGCGCCGTGGACGTGCAGGGCGACGTAGAGGCAGTCCTCGGGGTCGGCGCCCGGCGGTGGGGAGAGGATGTCGATGCAGCCGTTGCCGCCGCCGGGGGCGGCCTGGTCAGGCTGGTGGACTTGGGCTTCGGGCGCGGGGGTTTCGGGCATGGGTGAGGGACCCGACGGGATCACGGGAGGCTCCGACCGGTTCTTGTGGTGCTGTACGGGTGCTGGGAAGGGTGTTTCACCGCTCGGCGGTCGGTGGTGGTACCTCCGGCGGCGGGGCGTTCAGGAGAGGAACCTCTCGACGACGGCGTTGAACTCTTCGGGGTTCTCCAGGAACGGGAAGTGCGAGCTCGCGACGTCCGCCGGGAACACGTGGAGGCGGGCAGCGGGGATCCGCTCGGCGAGGTAGCGCTGGGAGGCGGGGTCCACGTGGCTTCCCTCGCAGCCGAGGACCAGGGTCGGTACGTCGATGCGGTCGAGGGTGTCGCGCCAGTCCTGGGCGCAGTGGTCGAAGAGCAGCGGGACGCCCGCGTACGCCGGGGTGGAGCGGATCTCCTCGGTCACGAAGGCGAGCAGCTCGGGGTCGGTGTCGCCGCTGAACATCGAGCGGACGAAGTCCTCGCGGACCTTCGCACCGTCGGGCCCGGCGAGGGCGGCGCCCAGCTCCAGGAGCCCGGCCATGTCGAAGATGGCGCCGGATTCGCGCTGTTCGGCCGCCGCCATCCAGGGCACGGCCGCCACGGCGGCCGGCTGGTCGACCACGACGAACCGGCGGATGCGGCCGGTGCCGTGCTGGTCGATGAAGCTCCACCACACCGAGGCGCCCATCGACCAGCCCAGCGCGTCGAAGGTGTCCAGGCCCAGGTGGTCGACCAGGTCGAGGACGTCGCGGGCCAGACGGGCGATGCGGTAGCCGTGGCGCGGCTTGCCGGAGCGGCCGTGGCCCCGGAAGTCCACCGTCACGAGGCGTCGGCCCGGTGCCGGCGCCTCGAACTGGTGGCGGAACATCTCCTGCGTCTGTCCCCAGCCGTGGAGCATGACCAGCGGGACCCCGTCGCCGCCGCTGTCGCGGTAGGCCAGGCGCACACCGTCGTTCGTGATCAGTTCATGCATGGTGCTCGTTCATGTCCGTTCGGGAAGTCCGGAACCCGCAGGTCTCCGGGGATGAGCGGCAGCTCGTAGGGAGGATTCTCGCGGCGCGTCCCGCTCGTTGACCACCGACCGACGTAGGGATTGCCTGACGGAGCTTCATCGCTCTGTAGCAACGAGGCGCTTCGACGCAGCCAACGGCGCGCTCCGACGATGCCGCAGGTCAGGCCGACCTCTGCGGGGGCACCTGCAGCAGGTCCCACACCCGCAGCCCCAGGTGCAGGACGAGGCGGTGCGCGCCGTTGTCCAGGTCCAGGCCCGTGATCTCCTGGATCTGCCGCAGGCGGTAGTACAGCGAGGTGCGGTGGACTTCCAGGGCCTCCGCCGTCTTGGGCACCGAGCCCGCGTTCTCCAGGAAGCAGCGCAGGGTCTCCTCCAGGCGGGAGCTGCCACCGCCGTCCAGCAGCCGCCGCAGCGGCTTCGGCACGAGGGTGCCGTCGAGCGCGCCGGCGGGCAGTTGGAGGAGGACGGCGTACTCCCCGAGCCGCTCCCAGTCGCCGACGCCCCGCAGCCGCGGCAGCCGATGGGCCGCGCGGGCGGCCACCCGGGCCTGGTCGTGGGAGATCCACGCGCCGGCCAGCTCGGTCTGGCGGCCGCCCACGCCCACCACCGTGACCGAGCCCGGGTCCAGGAAGGTCTCCAGGGAGCGGACGACGCCGCGGCACTGCACCTCCAGGTCGTCCTCCGCCGGTTCCCGTTCGAAGACCTGCACCAGGACCGCCCGGTCCTGCTCCACCGCCCACAGGCCACGGGCCGTACGGGTCCGCCGGAACGGCTCCAGCGCGGCGCGCAGCGCCACCGAGACCTGACCGGAAGGCCCCCGCTGCCCGGAGACGGCCACGCTGGTCACCACGACGTGGGGGCCCGCCGGGAGGAGGCCGTCGTCGACCAGGCGCTGGTGCGCGGCGCAGCGCAGCGCCGAGTCCGGGCCGACCAGCTGGTTGACCAGCCGGCGGGTCTGCTCCTCGTCGACGTCCGAGGCCAGGCGCTCGGCGTACATCTCGGTTGCCACGGCGCGGGCGGCCCGGTCGATGGCCGCGGTGTCGGCCGCCGTGAGCGGTTCCCCCGTCGCCACGACCATGAGGATGCCCAGCAGGTGGCCCCGCTCGCGGATCGGGACGCAGTAGCGCGGCTGCAGCCCCAGGTCGTCGCGGCCCGGCAGGACTCCCGGGACCCTCCACTCGGCGACCCCCTGCGACAGCACGTAGCGGATGGCCTCGTCGTCCGCGATGCCCTGCAGCAGCGTCCGTACCCGCACCCGGTCCTCGTCACCGAAGTGCCGGCTGGTGCAGATCATCCGCACCAGCGGGTCGTCGAGGACGACCGAACGCCCCAGCTCCTCGGCCAGAGCGTCCACCAGCGCCTGGAGCGCCTCGCCTCCCGAACGCGCGCGCTGAATCAACCTCGTCATGATCAAAAACCTCCCGGCGCCCTTCATACAAGGAGCGAAACGAGAGGGACAAACCTTCGACAGACCGAGGACTCCCCGACCCCGCCCGGCCCGGACACCACTGCGCCCGGGCGGCACCCCCTCCCGGCAGAGCCCGGTACGCGACGCCCCAGGAACCCCGGTGCCACGCGAACAGTCCTTCACTCCAGCGGAGTTGGGCCATCGGTCAGCACGATCACCCCGGCCGGGGCAGACCCCTGAACACGCCGGCCCCCGACCACCGGGCAGCACGGACCCGGCAGGAGGAAGCCCCCG
This sequence comes from Kitasatospora sp. NPDC034023, assembly GCF_055575795.1. Taxonomy (NCBI): domain Bacteria; kingdom Bacillati; phylum Actinomycetota; class Actinomycetes; order Kitasatosporales; family Streptomycetaceae; genus Kitasatospora; species Kitasatospora sp. NPDC034023. The sequence continues at coordinate 317,901 of NZ_JBVIRY010000007.1, read as the reverse complement.
CCTCCGCCCGCACGTCGACCGAACGGTGCACGGACCGTCACGTCGCGGTACACCGCCGGAACATCTCCGCCGACACCGCCTTCCTAGCCTGGAGAGCGACCCGCCTCCCCCTGTTCCCGGCAGCTCCCAGGGCCCGAGGCTCGAGCATCACGCCGCCGTCGGCACCGACCCAGGAGAATCCATGCCCGCGCCCCACCCGCTGCCCAGTCCCCAGCCCCGGCCGGAGGCCACCAGCACCGACATCGTCCTCGACGCCCGACTCGTCCTCGGCGAACACGAGTCCGTCGGCATCCCGGTGCGCTTCGGCTACCGCGGCGACGACCCGTTCGCCGTCGCCCTCGAATTCCTCGGCCCCGCGGCCGAGGCGGGCACCTGGCAGTTCTCCCGCGACCTCCTGTGGGAAGGCCTGCAGAAGCCCTCCGGCCTCGGCGACGTCCGCATCTGGCCGCCCTGCCCCTGTCACGGCCGCACCGCCCTGCGCATCATGCTCCAGGGCTCCGACGGAACCGTCCTCATCGACCTGCCGGCCCGCCAACTACGGCGCTGGCTCCGCCGGGAGAGCTTCCCCCTGGTCCCGCCGGGCACGGAAGGAACCCTGATCGACTGGGCCACCGAACTGCCCGGCCTGGCCGGCTGAGCGCCTCTGCCGCCATCAGCTCCTCGGTCCGTCACGCGGCGGCAGGACCACCGTGGCGATCGTCTGCGGGGGGGGGGATGTGCAGAGCGGGGACGCCGGGTAGCAGCGCCACCGCGACGCCCGCCAGGACGAGCAGTGAGGGCGCCGGCACGCGCAGCCGCCGGGTGAAGGTGGCCACGGTCGTGGCGAGAACCACCAGGACGAGAACGATCCCCACAACGTGCATCGGCGGAAGGACCCCGTCGCGACAGTCGGGGTCACCGCCGCCGATCGCCGCAGTCGTCCCCCGCGCCGACCAGGCTTCCCGACACACCTACGGCCACCTTGTCGGAGCATCAGCGGGGGATGGCCGGCCAGTGCGCCGCCGCATCGCGAACGCGGCCGCACACGTCAGGGCGCCGTCAAACAGGGTGCTTCCGGACCCCCGTCCGGCGAGTCGGGCGCCTCGTTCGGCTAGCGTGGACACCTTCCCGCCGCGTTCCCTCCCCCGCCGCGCCCGACCCCGTCCGATCTCGCCCCGACGCAAGGAGCCTGCCCACCGTGTCCGACAGCTTCGCCCACCTGCACGTCCACACCGAGTACTCGATGCTCGACGGGGCCGCGAAGAACGGGAAGCTGTTCGCCGAGGCGGAGAGACAGGGCATGCCCGCCATCGCGATGAGCGACCACGGCAACATGTTCGGCGCGTACGAGTTCTTCCACGCCGCCGCGAAGACCGGCGTGAAGCCGATCATCGGCATCGAGGCGTACGTCGCGCCCGGCTCGCGCTTCCTGAAGAAGCAGGTGTTCTGGTCCCCCGGCGGCCAGCGGCCGAGCGGCGCCGACGGCGAGGGCGGCAAGGACGTCTCCGGCGGCGGCCGGTACACCCACATGACGATGTGGGCGCAGAACGCCACCGGCCTGCGGAACCTCTTCAAGCTCTCCTCGCTCGCGTCGATGGAGGGCTACTACATGAAGCCCCGGATGGACCGCGAGCTGATCGCCGCGAACGCGCAAGGCATCATCGCGACCACCGGCTGCCCCTCGGGCGAGGTGCAGACCCGGCTGCGGCTCGGCCAGTACGAGGAGGCGGTCAAGGCCGCCGGCGCGTACCAGGACATCTTCGGGAAGGAGAACTACTTCCTGGAGCTGATGGACCACGGCCTGGACATCGAACGGCAGGTCCGCGACGACCTGCTGCGGCTCGCCAAGCAGCTGGACATCCCCCTGCTGGCCACCAACGACTCGCACTACGTGACCGCCGACCAGGCGGACGCCCACGACAGCCTGCTGTGCGTCGGCGTGGGCAAGAACAAGGACGATCCGAACCGCTTCAAGTTCCAGGGCACCGGCTACTACGTCAAGACCGCCGAGGAGATGCGGGAGCTGTTCCGCGAGCTACCCGAGGCCTGTGACAACACCCTGGCGATCGCCGAGCGGATCGAGTCGTACGAGGAGGTGTTCACCTACGTCGACCGGATGCCGCAGTTCGACGTCCCGGAGGGCGAGACCCAGGCGTCGTTCCTGCGGCAGAAGATCGCCGCCGGCCTGCAGCACCGCTACGGCGACAGCCCGAGCCAGGAGGTGCTGGACCGGATCGAGCTGGAGATGGGCGTGATCACCCCGATGGGGTTCGACGCCTACTTCCTCGTGGTCGCCGACATCTGCCAGTACGGGCGGGACAACGGCATCCCGGTCGGCCCGGGCCGCGGTTCGGCGGCCGGCTCGATGGTCGCCTACCTGACCGGCATCACCCAGCTGGATCCGCTGGAGCACGACCTGCTGTTCGAGCGCTTCCTCAACCCCGAGCGCATCAACCCCCCGGACGTCGACATCGACTTCGACGACCGCCAGCGCGACCAGATGGTGCGCTACGTCACCGAGAAGTACGGCGCCGCCTACACGGCCCAGGTGAACACCTTCGGCACGATCAAGGCCAAGGCCGCCGTCAAGGACGCCAACCGCATCCTCGGCTACCCGTTCTCCATGGGCGACCGGATCACCAAGGCGATGCCGCCGGACGTGATGGGCAAGGGCGTCCCGCTGGCCGACCTGTTCGACGCGAACCACTCCCGCTACAACGAGGGCGCCGAGATCCGGGGGCTCTACGAGAACGAGCCGGACGTCCGCAAGATCATCGACACCGGGCGGGGCATCGAGGGCCTGATCCGCGGCACCGGCGTGCACGCCGCAGCCGTCATCCTCTCCTCCACCCCGCTGCTCGACCTGATCCCGCTGCACATGCGGGACAAGGACGGCGTGATCATCACCGGCTTCGACTACCCGTCGTGCGAAGCCATGGGCCTGATCAAGATGGACTTCCTGGGCCTGCGGAACCTGGGGATCATCGACCACTGCATCAAGATCGTCAAAGCCAACCGGGGCATCGACGTCGACATCGAGAACATCCCGCTCGACGACCCCACCACCTACCAACTCCTCGCCCGCGGCGACACCCTGGGTGTCTTCCAGCTCGACGGCGGGCCCATGCGCGCCCTGCTGCGGCTGATGAAGCCCACCGAGTTCGCCGACATCTCCGCCGTCTCCGCGCTCTACCGGCCCGGCCCGATGGGCATGAACTCCCACACCAACTACGCCCTGCGCAAGAACGGCCAGCAGGAGATCATCCCGATCCACCCCGAGCTGGAAGCCCCGCTCGCCGACGTCCTCGGCCCGACCTACGGCCTGATCGTCTACCAGGAGCAGGTCCAGCGAGCCGCGCAGGTGCTCGCCGGCTACTCGCTCGGCCAGGCCGACCTGCTCCGCAGGGCCATGGGCAAGAAGAAGAAGGAGGTCCTGGAGAAGGAGTTCATCCCCTTCCAGGCCGGCTGCCACGAACGCGGCTACTCCGACGAGGCCATCAAGGCCGTCTGGGACGTCCTGGTCCCGTTCGCCGGCTACGCGTTCAACAAGTCGCACTCCGCCGCCTACGGCCTGGTCTCCTACCAGACCGCCTACCTCAAGGCGAACTACCCGGCCGAGTACATGGCCGCACTGCTCACCTCGGTGGCCGACGACAAGGACAAGATGGCGGTCTACCTGGCCGAGTGCCGGCAGATGGGCATCCGCATCCTCTCCCCCGACGTCAACGAGTCCGTCGTCGACTTCACCGCCGTCGGCAGCGACGTCCGCTTCGGCCTCAAGGCCGTGCGCAACGTCGGCGTGCCCGTCATCGAATCCCTGGTGCGCACCCGCGAGGAGCAGGGCAAGTACACCTCGTTCGCCGACTTCCTCGACAAGGTCGAGCTGGTGGTGTGCAACAAGCGCACCGTCGACTCGCTCGTCAAGGCGGGCGCCTTCGACTCCCTCGGCCACACCCGCCTCTCCCTCAGCACCGTGCACGAGAGCGCGATCGACGCCGTGACGGGCGTCAAGAAGCAACAGGCGATCGGCCAGGACGACCTCTTCGGCTCCCTCGAGACCGGGTCCGACACCCCCGCGATCGGTCTCGACTTCCAGCTCACCGACCGCGAATGGCCGCGCCGCCAACTCCTCTCCCTGGAACGGGAGATGCTCGGCCTCTACGTCTCCAGCCACCCGCTGGACGGCGCCGAGCACATCCTCTCGCGCAACCGCGACACCTCGATCGCCGAACTCCTCGGCTCCGGCCGCTCCGAGGGAGAGATCCGACTGGCCGGCCTGATCACCGCCGTCGACCGACGGATCAACAAGGCCGGCAACGCCTGGGCGATCATCACCCTCGCCGACCGCGACGGCTCGGTCGAGGTGCTGTTCTTCCCCGCCACCTACAACCTCATGTCCGCCCAGATGATCGAGGACAACGTCATCTCCGTCCGCGGGCGGCTCAACGAACGCGACGGCTCACTGAGCATCTTCGGCCAGGAGATCACCACCCTGGACATGTCCTCCGCCGAACTCGGCACCAAGCCGCCCGTCCAGATCAGCATCCCCGCCGCCCGGATCACCCCGGAGAAGGTGGCCGAACTCAAGCTCGCCCTCCAGGCGCACCCCGGAGACGTGCCGGTCCGCCTACTGACCACCAACTGGGACAAGGACACCCTCTACGAGCTGGGCTTCCTGGTGAACCCCGACAACGGCCTCGCCTCCGACGTGAAGACCCTGCTCGGCACCAACGCCTGGTCCGGAACGGCATAGCGGCAGCCCGCCCACCCCAGCACGTTTCCCCAGGTCAGCGCTGCCGCCCCCGGGCCGTGGGGCTGATCAGCTCCCGAACCGCGAGGCAGGGCACCCGCTGAGCAGGCCGATGGCGTGACCGTCGTGGTCCACCACCGGCCAGGTGTCCAGGCCGCGGGAGCGCATAGCGGCGGCCGCGGTGGCGGCGGGCATGCCGATGGTGGCGAACGGGGCTCGGTCGAGGGCCACGTCGCGTACCGGGGTGCGCTCGGTGTACCAGGATCGGGCCTGGAACGGCGCCAGGTGCAGGCGGGTCAGCAGCCCGGCGCAGCGGCCGTCCTCGTCGCGGACCAGGAGGTGGTCCGCGCCGGAGCTCTGCAGGATGTCCATCGCGGCGTCGACCATGACATCGTCGCTGATCTGCAGCTCGGGGTGTTGCATGAGATCGCCGACCGTCGCGGTGGTCGGCGGGCTTTGGATCGTGGTGGTCAAGGGCTGACTCCTTCGTGTTTCTCCCGCCGAGTCCGGCGGTGATGATCAGGGCACTGGTGGCGGACGGGCCGACAGGCTCCGCGGAGCGGGCCGTGGCGCTGCTGAAGGATTCCGCGTGCGGTCGTCGTGGGAATCCGGTGTCGCCGGCCCGGCGATCTGTGCGGGCCAGGTCCGTGTCGGGAGCCGGGTCCGGCGGTGCTACGCGGCGAGGGAGCGACTGGAGCGGTTCATCTGAGAACCGTGCGGCATGTCATCTACGGTCGGCGCCCACCGCGGAGGGCGGGAGCGGAGAACCTCGAACCGTGAGCTGTCACGGCAGGGCGCCGATCCGGACGCGGCGCTGTGCGTCTCGCGTGGGGATGGTCGCCGGTGGCGGAGCCAGGAGCCTGAACGGCCGGGGATGCGTGTGGCGCAATGCCGAGGGGCCCGCACCGGGCATGTGTGCGCGGTGCGGGCCCCTCGCTGCTTGGCGGGTGCCGTGGCAGAAATTACAGCGGACGAATGTTCTCCGCCTGCGGGCCCTTCTGGCCCTGCGTGACGTCGAACTCGACCTTCTGGCCCTCGAGCAGCTCACGGAAGCCGTTGGCGTTGATGTTCGAGTAGTGGGCGAAGACGTCGGGGCCGCCACCCTCCTGCTCGATGAAGCCGAAGCCCTTTTCCGCGTTGAACCACTTCACGGTGCCATTAGCCATTAAAAATTCTCCTTCAGAGGCTGTCCGAAGCACGCACAGTGCGGACTTCGAGTCGCCGCGATGAGCACCCACCCGGGGAAGAGCCGGGAAACAAAAATGCGCCTGCAAAACATCAGCAGGCGCACACAAAGTTCATGGGAACCACTACTGCAACTAAGACGACAGTAGCAGGCCGCGGCCCGCCGCGGTGGGATATTTCCGCCCCCAGTTCCGCGGCAGCGCACCCCAGAGCTGCCGTCCCAGAGCCGACGGGTCCGCCAAGTCGCTTGGACAGCAGGCTGGTTGGCCGAGTGGATCACTCCGCCCGGGCGGCCGCCCCGCGGCGCGATGACCGCAGGTGCGCAGTGTCCGTCGTCACGGTGCAGCCGCCAGGGGGACGGATCGCGCCTACCGGCGCCACCGAGGGGCCGACTCGCACGAGCGCACGCGTCATTCCGGGTCCCCCCGGGAATCGACGGCGCGAGAAGGTCCGACCTTGCGCTTTCCGGCGCATACTGGAGCTGATGACCAAATTCGCAGCAGTCCCCCGCCACCTGCCCACCAGCCCCTTCAAGGCCCGGGTGGAGGCCCCGCGCAAGCACTTCGCCGTCGGCGACCGGGTCACTCATGACCAGTACGGCCTCGGCCGGGCCATCGGCGTCGAAGGCGACAGCGACATCGCGGTACTCGTCGACTTCGGGACACGGCAGGAACGCATCACCCAGCCGTACACCGCGATGCACAAACTCTGACCCCGGGCGCCGCCGGTCCCGGCCGGCCGATCGTCCCGCGCAGCTCACCGACAGAGCGCGTCGGGCTCCCACCTCATCGCGCCCTGCGTGGCGGCCCCGCCCGGAGGGAAGGACCGCGGCACGCGGCGTGGAGGTCGCGGGCCGGCAGTCCGGTTCTCCTCAGGTGCGGTCGCGTTCTCCTCAGGTGCGGTCGCGCCGGAGTTCGGCGTTGATGCGCAGGGCCTCTTCGAGTTGGTCCTCGAGGATGATGATGCGGCAGGCGGCGTCGAGTGGGGTGCCCTGGTCGACGATTTCGCGGGCGCGGGCGGCGATACGCAGTTGGTAGCGGGAGTAGCGGCGGTGACCGCCGGCTGATCGCTGGGGGGTGATGAGTTTGGCCTCGTCGAGGCTGCGCAGGAAGCCCGGCGTGGTGCCCAGGATCTCTGCGGCCCGGCCCATGGTGTAGGCGGGGTAGTCGTCGTCGTCGAACTTGGTCTCTGCGCTCATGTGGTCCGCCGGGTCGTGGTCGGTGGCGAGGGTGGTCTGTTCCACCGGCACCTTCTTTCTCGGGAAACGGGTCGAGGGCCCCGGCGCTGTTGTGCGCCGGGGCCCAGGGATATGTGGATTCACTGCACCATCTACTGCACTACTGCTGCCGGCTGATTCGCCGGCCTGCGGTGTCCGCACTGCCCCGGGGAGGGACAGGATGCGGGGATCGCGTATGCGTGACCGAGGACCACCTCTTCCATGACGTTCCATGACGATGGCTGCTGCGGTGACCGCCCGGCTGGTACTGCGTGCCGTGGCGGGCGATCCGACGGGGTGAACCCTTCCCTTCTCCTCTGGTGTGCATCGTGCGTACTGCGGTAATGCGGTATTGCGAACTGCTGGCAACACCCGTCCTGCTGGTACTGCGTGGTGCGGACTTCAGATACTGCGGTTACTGCGAACTGCCGGGTGCTGCCGGTACTGCGTCCTGCGCGTGCGCGACCGCCACCGCCTGGGGCCCCGTGCACAACCGGGCCCGAGACGCCTGACAGGTCACCCGTCTTCCGTCGGGAAACCCTTCTGCCATGACCGGGCCCCGCGTACCGACGACCTGCACGCCTCCTGCATCTCTGCTGTTACCGCCAACTGCGGTACTGCCCAGGCAGTTCGTGTCTGCCTGCCCTGCGGTCCTGCTCTTCCAACACCAGGAACACTACACAGACCGTGGGGCAATGTCTACTCTCGCCACCGGAGGTTTCCATGGTTGGACGCCGGACCTTATCGGCGTGACCTCTCCGGCCCGGCGCATGTGCCGGGATGCGGGGCCAGGGCGTCGCGCAGGGCGTAGAGGTCGGCGACGGTGGCCTGTTCGGCCAGGCGCGCCAGCAGCCGGCGCAGGACCCTCTCGTCGCCGTCGCGGACCGCCTCCACGATTCCGCTGAGCACGGAGCGGTCGGTGATCGGGGCGGGCTGCTGCATCTCCACTCTCCTTCGCGCCCCGGCGGGGGGCGGTGCGTATGCCGTGTCTGCGCCCTGGGGCGCCCTGGTCGGGGCGGGAGAATATCTGCTGGGCAGCGGCCAGGGCCTGCGGGGGCCTGCGCGGCGGTGTCGTTCAGCGGGGGGCGAGTGCGGTGAGCGCGGTGGCCAGGACGTCGTGGACGGCGGGCGCGGCCGAGCTGGAGGCGAGCAGGAAGCCGAAGACGACGGCGACGCAGGCCGTGAACCCGGTCGCCTCGCGCCGACGCACCAGCACGAGAAGGACCGCGCCGAAGAACACCACGGCCGACACGTTGAGGACCACGGCCACCCCTTCCCGATCGGGCGGGTCGCGCCCGAACCGCGCCCGATACCTTTTCCGGCCATCCCATATTTTTCCATGCAGCGATCACAGATAGTGGAATTTTCGTGATCCGTCGTGCCCGGCGGCGTCATGGGCCGGCGGCGGGTCGGGGGTGTCCGTGCGAGCAGCTTCCGGCGGGCACTATCCTCTGGTTCATGTCGAACCCTGATGGGCTGCTCGTCGACATCGCCACGATGGTGGAGTCCGAGCGCAGTAACCAGATGCCTTTGACCGTGGTCGTCCCGGGGGCGGTCATCACCGGCCGGCTGGCGCCGGAGAGCCTGTGGAACGAGCGGGTGGCCGAAGTCCTCGCCGCCTCCGACCACCTGAAGCCCTTCGCCGCGCTGTTCACGGCGCGCGTCACCGGCGACGGCGGAGCGGGCGGCGACGACGCGGCGGCGGCGCCCGTCGTGAGGCCGACGCATCTGCATCTGCATGTCGCCCGCATCCTGCAGGGCAGCTACGGTCTGCCCCACACCGGAGGCATGTACCGGATCGCCATCGCCGAGATCAGCAGCTGGACGGTGGGAGACCTCAGCTACTCCGACCAGTGAGGCCCGTCCGGGGCGGGTTCGCCGGTGCCGCGGCCCGGCGGCCATGAGGGCCGGCACCCCCACCTGGTCGCTGCCGTCCAGCAGAGGCAGGCACACCCGTACGCCGTCGGTCCGGGCGACCCCGACCGCACTGGCGCGCAGGAAGGGCGTGCCGGCGGGGGAGCCGTCGATCGGCTCGGGCTCGCCGGCGGTCAGCCGCCCGCCGGGCAGCAGCAATGGCGGGCGGCCTCGGGCGCGAAGCGCCGCCGACGGGCTCAGCCGCAGGAACGGCCCGGCCGCTGCCGGCGGCCGACGGGGCGGCCTCGCCGGTCTGGGCGGTGATCCCGCGGGGGCGGGAGGCCGAGGCGATGGGGACGGCGAGGGTCAGGACACCGCCCTGAAGGTGAGCTGCGGCGCGACCCGGCTCGGGGGGTGTCAGCCAGCCGGATCCGGCGCTCGAACACCCCGTGGACCCGCTCGGCGAGCCGGGTGCCCACTCCCCCGCCAGCGGGGCGAAACGGCGTTCGGCCTTCACGGTGACGATCCGGTCCAGCGCTTCGACCTCGCTCGCCTCCGGCGCGATTCCGGGCAGGTCGAGCGCGATCACGAAACCCTCGTCCGCGCGCCCGGCATCCGTCGGGATCGCCGTCGGCCTCGACCGGAGCCCGGGGGGCACCTGGCAGGTCACCGCAGTGCGCACGGACATCGCCTGACACCTCCGGTCCGGAAGGTCTTCGGGTGGTTCGCACCGGTGCGGCGCGACACCAGCCGTTGTAATATGTCATCCATCCGATGACAACGGCATGGTCAGCGAAAGAATGACGACATGGATGTGCAGGACACCGGCGCGGCCGGGGTGGGGCCGGCCTCGTTCCTGGCCGCCGCCGCCGCGCTGGGCATGATGGACGCCGCCGCCCGCACCGCCCGCCACGCCCCTCCGGACCACGCAGGCCAGAACGACCCGGGCCAGGCCCTGGCCGCGCTCTTGATGCTGCGCCACCTTCGTGAGGAACTCGTCGGCTGGGAAAGCGGCCTGATCGAGACCGCCCGCGATGCGGGAGCCACCTGGGCCGATCTCGCCGAACCACTGGGCGTCCAGAGCCGCCAGGCGGCCGAGCGCCGCTACCTGCGCCTGCGTCCCAACGCTGAGGCCGGCACCGGGGCGGGCAGCACCGGCGAGCAGCGCGTCCAGGCCACGCGGGCTCAGCGCGCCGCCGACCGCGCGGTGACCACCTGGGCCCGTGACAACGCCGCCGACCTGCGCCGCCTCGCCGGTCAGATCGGTGCCCTGGACGACCTGAGCACCCAAGCGGCCCCCGCCATGGAACGCCTCCTCGACGCGCTCGGCCACCACGACCCCGCCCGCCTGCTCGCTCCGCTCGCCGAAACCCGGCCCCTCCTGGAGGCGGGCCATCCGAAGCTCGCCGACCGCCTCGATCAGGTCACCGCCCGGACCGACCAGCTGCGCGCCGACAGTGACCGGCACCGCCGCACGCCCCCAGCCGGACCGTGACCACCCCGGCGACGATCGCATGCCAGGCGACCCGACCGAACCCTTTCCACCGCTCGAAGGAGACACCTCTCGTGGCCAGCCCGACCCAGACGCTGGAGTTCCAGGCCGAGACCCGCCAGCTGCTGCAGCTGGTGATCCACTCGATCTACTCGAACAAGGACATCTTCTTGCGCGAGCTGATCTCCAACGCCTCCGACGCCCTCGACAAGCTCCGCCTGGAGTCCCTCACCGACACCGACCTCGACGTCGACACCTCCGACCCGCACATCACGCTGGACGTCGACAAGCAGGCCCGCACCCTGACGGTGCGGGACAACGGCATCGGCATGACCCGCGAGGACGTCGTCGACCTGATCGGCACCATCGCCAAGTCCGGCACCGCCGGCCTGCTGGCCAAGATCAAGGAAGCCAAGGACGCGGAGGCGGCGCAGAGCCTGATCGGGCAGTTCGGCGTCGGCTTCTACTCGGCGTTCATGGTCGCCGACAAGGTCACCCTCCACACGCGCCGGGCCGGCACCGAGCAGGGCACCGTGTGGGAGTCCGACGGTGAGGGCACGTACACGATCGCGGAGGCCGAGGGTCTGCCGGTGGGTACGTCGGTCACGCTGCACCTCAAGCCGGAGGACGGTGAGGACGGGCTCGGCGACTACCTGGCCGCGTGGAAGATCCGGCAGATCGTCAAGCAGTACTCGGACTTCATCCGCTGGCCCATTCGCATGGCCACCGAACCCGCCGACACCAAGTCCGCCACCCAGTCCGCCACCGAGGACGGCATCGAGTCCGCCGCCGGGGACGGGGCCGCGCGCGAGTCGGAGACGCTGAACTCGATGAAGGCGCTGTGGGCCCGCCCGCGAAGCGAGGTGAGCGAGGCCGAGTACAACGAGTTCTACCAGCAGATCAGCCACGACTGGCAGGCCCCGGCCGAGACCATCCACATGCGCGCGGAGGGCACCTTCGAGTACGAGGCGCTGCTGTTCATCCCCACCCACGCCCCGTTCGACCTGTTCTCCCGCGACACCAGGCGGGGCGTGCAGCTGTACGTCAAGCGCGTCTTCATCATGGACGACTGCGACGCGCTGATGCCGAACTACCTGCGGTTCGTCAAGGGCGTCGTCGACGCCCACGACCTGTCGCTGAACGTCTCCCGGGAGATCCTGCAGCACGACCGCCAGATCACCGCCGTGCGTCGGCGCCTCGTCAAGAAGGTCCTCGCCGCCCTCAAGAACATGCAGGCCACGAACACCGAGGCCTACCTCAAGCTGTGGGAGCAGTTCGGCCGTGTCCTCAAGGAAGGCCTGGTCGAGGACCGCGACAACACCGACGCACTGCTCGAGCTGGTCAGCGCCGCCTCCACCCACGATGCGGAGAAGCAGACCACGCTGCGTGAGTACATCGCGCGGATGAAGGACGGCCAGGACACCATCTACTACCTGACCGGCGAGAACCGCGCGACGGTGGAGAACTCCCCGCACATGGAGGCCTTCACCGCCAAGGGCTACGAGGTCCTGATCCTCACCGACCCCGTCGACGAGGTCTGGATCGACCAGATCCCCGCCTTCGACGGCCACCGCTTCCAGTCCATCGCCAAGGGCCAGGTCGACCTCGACGACGACGGTGACGGTGACGGTGACGGCAGTGACGAGGCGAAGGCCGAGAAGGCCCAGCGCGAACAGGACTTCGCCGCCCTGATCTCCTGGCTCCAGACCGTCCTGGCCGAGCACGTCAAGCAGGTCCGCCTCTCCACCCGGCTCACCACCTCCGCGGCGTGCCTGGTCGGCGATGCCCACGACCTGACTCCCACCCTGGAGAAGATGTACCGGGCGATGGGCCAGGAACTCCCGCAGGTCAAGCGCATCCTCGAACTCAACCCCGCTCACCCCCTCATCACCGCCCTGCGTCAGGCGCACGAGAGGGACGCCACGGGCCCGGTACTCGCGGACACCGCCGAACTCGTCTACGGCAGTGCCCTGCTCGCCGAGGGCGGCGACCTGCCCGACCCGGCCCGCTTCACCCGCCTCCTGACCGACCGCCTCGCCAACACCCTGTAGCCCGCGCCGGGGTGCGGCCCGCCCGGCGTCCCAGCCGGCCCGGCCGCACCCCGCACCGCTCGGCGCCACCTCCGCCCAGCCAACACGCACCGCCGGGGCCAGGTCCACGAGCCGTACCCGGCCCCGGCGGAACGCCTGGGCCGCGCCGGGCCCGGCATCCACCCCCCTCCGGTACCGCCGCGGTCACCCACTCCGGCAGTCGGAAACGGAAGCCGGCCCCGGTCGACGCCTCTCCGACCGATCAAGGAAACCGAAGCGTGTACGAGTACACCGACCGCAGGAACCGCACCCTGTCCGAGCGCGTCAACGCCGTCGCCGAGCGCCGCCCGGAGCAGGGCACCGAGCAGGACAGGGCCGCCGCGACCGCCCTGCTCGCCGACATGCTCCGCGCCGCCGCCCAGCACGGCGTCACCCTCGACACCTTCGACTGGGTGGCCGACCTGCCCGGCAACTGCTACGCCGCCGTCGTCTCTCCTCTGCACACACGCACCGCCCGGTGGGTCACCGCCAGCTGAAGCTCGAGACCGTCGGGGCGGTGCGCGCCGCCGGTGACAGCCGTGTCAGGCGCTTGATCGGCCTGTTCACGCACGTCACCGATCCGGACGGGGCCGCCGGCGCTGCGCACGGCGCTCGCCGCGGACGTGGTCGTCAGCGCCGCGAATCCATCAGTCACCTTCCCGACGACCTGCCGCTTGTCGTCGTTACGACGACCTGCTACAACGGTGAAGAGGTCAGGCGCACTGGCAGCACGTGTCTGGAGCGACCGGAGGTGTTCCGTGATGGTGATGCGCACCGATCCCTTCCCTGAACCGGACCGCCTCGCCCAGCAGTTTCTCGGGACTGCCGGAATGTCGACATCGCCACCGGTCCGACGCTGCGCGAGCGCATCGACGCAGCCCTCGAGCGGGCCCCACGGGCGGTGGTCGACGTGTCACGTGTCGATTTCATGGACCGCGCCGGCCTCGGCGCCCTGGTCGCCGCCGCCAACCGGGCGGAGCGGGCAGGCCGCATCCTCCCACTGCACGTCTCCGGTGGGCGGGTGAAGCGGCTGCTGCGCCTGACCGGCCCGCACCGGCGCCTGCCCGTCGAACCCTGACCTGGCGAATCCCGGCCCGGCGAACCCGGGCGGAGCGAAGGGACGAAAAAGCGATGACTCTGCGCTGGGAAGCATTCCTCGAGACCGTCCAGGACCGCGGGGAGTACGGCACCCCGCAGGAGGCCGAACGGGCGGCCCGCGTCGTGCTGGCCCTGCTCGGCGCCCACCTGCTCGGCGATGTGCGGGCCCATCTCGCGGCCCGGCTGCCCGAGACTCTCGCCCTGGTCCTGCTCAACCCGCTGCAAGCCGCCGAGCCGCTCACTCCCGAGCGGTTCGTACGCGCCACCGCCGCGTGGATCGAGGGCGCCACCGAGACCACCGCCCTGTGGGACGTCGGCGCGGTCCTGTCCACCGCCGCCGACGCGGTCGGCGAGGACCTCATGGGCCGCGTCCTGCTCCAACTGCCGCCCGGCTACGACCTCCTGTTCGGCCGCCCGCAGCCCGGCCGACGCCCGTGAACCACCCGGCCACCCTGCGAGGTCACGCCCGCAGACGCCTGGGGAGGACGGCCGTAGGGCGGACGCTCGGGGGTACGGGGGGGTACGTCCGTGCACCGGCCTTCTGGCTGCGGCCGAGCACGTCCACGGTCCAACGAGCCTGGCCCCTCATCGGTCACCGCCGGCTTCCCCTACGGCCGGCCAGGCACAGGATGACGCGCGACTCGGGGGCGTGGGCCGGGCGGCAGATCCATCAGGCGGCGGCGAGGACGGCGCGCGCACGGTCGGGGAGGGCGGCGGCGAGGTCGCAGCGTTCGTCGCCGGTGAGCTGGGAGCCGAGGACGGTGAGGACCGCGTCCAGGACGCGCTCCGCCTTCTGGTCGGTGTCGTAGCGGCCGAGGTCGCGGACCTGCTGCACGAGGTGGTGCCACGTCATGACGGATCAGGGCCTTTCCGGGTCACGGGGCCGGCTGGTGCGGCGTACGGGGTGTCCGGCGGGCAGCCGCTGGCCCGTCGCGGCGGTCTCGACCTGGGCGGGCGCGTGCTGCGGGGCTCGGCGCGGAACGGGGTGGGCTGTCCCGCGCGGCCGGGGGGAAGCCGCGCGGGACAGCCCCGCTTCCGGGGAGGGGTGAGGGGGTCAGGCCTGGATCTGCTTGCGGTCGCCGCCGTGGCTGATCGCGATCTTGCGGGGCTTGGCCTTCTCCGCGACCGGGATCTTCAGGGTCAGCACGCCGGAATCGTAGTCGGCGCTGATCCCCTCGGGATCCAGGGTGTCGGACAGCATGACCTGGCGGGAGAACACGCCGAGCGGGCGCTCGGACAGCTCCCACTTGACGTCCTCGCCCTCGCGGCGAGGACGTCGTTCGGCCTTGACGGTCAGCATGTTCCGCTCGACGTCGATGTCGATCGCCTGCGGGTCCACCCCGGGCAGATCGAAGCAGATGACGTACTCGTCGCCGGTGCGGTACGCGTCCAGCGGCATCGGGGTGGGGCGGGACCACGTACCGGTCGTGCTGAGGAATTGCTGGGCCAGGCGGTCCAGCTCGCGGAACGGGTCGGTGCGCATCAGCATCGCGAAACACCTCCAGTAGGGATCAAAGGGGGCCAGTGCGCTTCACCTGATTCCGTTCTAGCATGTCATCCATCCGATGACAAATACGCGAGTCACCAAAGGAGTGACGCCATGCGCGAGAGCCCCGCCCCACCCGCCGCAGCAGGCCCTGACGGCGGTTGTCGCGAACCACTGCGGCGAGGTATACGGACTACTGGGGGCCGCAGCGCTTTCCCAGGGAGCCCGGCGGCACCGCCCCCGACCGAGCCCGCCGATGAGGTGATGGCAGATGATCACGGAACTGGCCCTGGAACGCGTGGAATTCACCCGCAGGCACTGCCGGCACCTGTGGAGCGTCGACTACGACGTCCGGCAGTACCGCGACGACGACGGGACGACGAGGGAGTACTTCTCCCGGGACGACACCGCCCCCGCCTCCCCCTGCGCCCCGTCCGCCGCCACGGCCCGCCCCGGGCGCGGGCGCTGCCGGGCGGGCCGCATCGCCGCCCGCCGCCCCACCGCGATCTCGCCCGGCACCCCGGCAACGCCGCGCCGGCACGTCACCGACAGCGTGGGCCACCGGCCCGGACGCCACGGCGCCCCCCGGCTCGGCGCTTGCGCCCACCCCCAGCCGCCGCGAACCGGCGGGCCCGACCGCTCACCTGCCGAGGAGGTGTGAGGCGATGGCCGTACTGACCGTCGACGGCCAGGACCTGATCGTCGACCTCGCATGGTGGGAGCGCCTCGCCGCCGGCACCGGCCGGATACGCATCCCGCTGGCGGCGGTGGAGAGCGTGACGGCGACCCGGCAGCCGTGGCGGCTTCTGCGCGGCACCCGGGAGCGGGGCCTGCTCATCCCCGGCCGACTGTGCGCCGGCATCTGGCGCCACTCCCGCGGACGCGACCTCGTCGCCCTTCGCCCGTTCGGCGCGAGCGCGGTCGGCATCGACCTGCGCCCTCCCGCGCCCTACGCCCGCATCGCCGCCCACGCCACCCGGGCCCCGCAGACCGCGGCCGACCTGCGGACCGCGATTCGCCGCGCCACCGCCACCGCCACCCACCAGGCGCCCGCGCCCGAGGCCCCCGCCGCTCCACCGGCCCCACCCGGCAGGGCCGGTCGCCGACGCCGGCGCCGGCCGGGCCCGGTCGCGGCACACGCCTGACCTCGAACCCCGCGCACATCCGCCGAAGGAAGGCCGGCGATGACAACCGATCGCACCCCGCAGCAGATCGCGGTGGCCGCCGCCGACGAGATCCGCCGGCTCAACGCACGCACCACCCGCACCGACGCGTACCCGTATCCCACCGACGTCCACCACACCGCCGGCGCCCTGGCAGGCCTGCTCGAACAGCTGCCCCGTACCCTGCACCAGCTCGCCGCCGGGCTGAACGCCATACCCACCGAGAACCTCGCGATCTACGACGATCCGCCCACCCCCGCCCGACGACGAGACGACGTCACCCACGAACTCGGCGCCACCATCGCCGCACTCCAGAACGCCGCCACCCACCTGCGCCGCGCCCAGCACGCCGCCGCCGACCTCGTCTACACCGGCCCCGTCGGGACCGGCCAGGCCTGAAGGTGCCCGACCCTGAACGAGCCCACGCGCGGTTCGCGCCTGCACGATCTCGTCACCGGATCGCCCGATAAAGTTCCACCACATACCACCGCTCTGCCGTTTCTTCCCAGCTCAGGGGCTTGATCGACCATCCGGGGTCAGCAAAAGGTCAGCAAGGCGCCCGGGAGTCGACAACCATGGCCACCATCAACCTCGTCCGCGGCATGGGCAGCTTCTTCAAGGAGTGCGAGCACCCCGAGAGCCGGTGGTCGAGGTGCCCGCACGAGTACAAGATCCGGTACCGCAACGCGGCTGGAAGGCAGACCGAGGAGTCGGGCTTCGCCACGCAGGACAAGGCGAAGGCCCGGCTCATCGAGGTGTACCAGGCCCGCAAGAGCGCCCCGCAGAGCCAGCGCAAGGCGGAACGGATCCAGAAGTACGGCCCGATGCAGTTCGAGCCGTACGTCGAGGAGTGGAAGGCCGGCCAGCGCCACCTCGGCGCCGCCTCCCTCCGCCACCTCGACTCGCTGCTGGAGCACCACCTGTACCCCGCCTTCCGCAGCCGCCGGATGGGCACCTTCGACCACAAGGTCGTCGAGACCTTCATCCAGACCATGGAGCGCAACGGTGTCGGCCTCGCCACTCAGTCCAACGCCTTCGACAAGCTGAAGTCGGTCCTCCTCGACGCCCACCGCCTCGGCCTCTACGACGAGAACCCGTTCGACGGCGTCAAGCCGCCCCAGTACGACCCGAAGCGCGCCGTCATCCCCTCCCTCTCCCAACTCCAGGGGATACGCACCGCCGGCGACGATGCCTTCCGCGTCATTGCCGACCTGATGAGCGGCTGCGGTCTGCGCAACGGCGAGGCCACCGCGGTCAACATCAACAACATCGTCGCCGACGACGTCTACCGCGTCACCGAGCAGGTCAACCAGACCACCAAGGACTACGCCCCGCTCAAGCACCGCAAGGCGGGCGACTACCGCGACGTCCCGCTGCCGGCCCGGGTCAAGCTGACCGTCGAGTGGTACGCCGACAAGTACGGCACGGTCGACGGCTACCTCCTCCGCCACCCCCGGGACCTCAGCAAGCCCTTCCCGTACCACATCCTGAACAACCGCTGGCAGCGCCTCGTCAAGCAGGCCGACGACATCGACATCCCCGAGGGCATGACCCTCTACGGCCTCCGCCACTTCTTCGCCTCGAACTGCCTCACCCACAACATCCCGATCACCGACGTCGCCGAGTGGATGGGTCACAAGACCATCGACGTCACCTTCAAGATCTACCGCCACCTGATGCCCGGCTCGATCAGCCGTGCTGCCCAGTTCCTCGACCTCGGCCTCGCCGCCTGAACGAATGAGGAGGGCCTGCCCCCGGTTGGGGCGGGCCCTCCTCGTCTTCTGGTCGACGTCACACCGCTGACAGGCGCTGTTGCTTCACCCACGCCTGCACCTCGGACACCTTGAACTGCAGCTTCGCGTTGCGTCCCCGCCCGAACCTGTAGGGGACGAGGCCAACTTGAGGAGCTTCGCGGTACACCCACGGTACGGACATGTTCAGGTACTCCGCGGTCTCTTTGACGCTCATGAACTGCTCGGCCACGACTCTCCTCTGCGACGGCCAACGGCTACTGTTGCCGCGGGCAGTCCGGAGCGTCGCACGGAACAACGGCTCGGCCGCGCCGGGTTGTTGTGGTAACTCGTATCGCAGGCTTCCAGCGCCGGATTTCGTTCCGCTTCGCTCCCGTGACAAGGGCCCGGCCGGGAGGCCGGTGATCCTCGCGGTGGACGACGACCCCCAGGTGCTCCGCGCCGTCCGCCGCGCTCCGCGTACGCCGACCGCTACCGTGTGCTGAGCGCCGCTTCCGCCGCCGACGCGCTCAGCATCCTGGACGCCCTCGACGAGCGTGCCCAGGACCCGGCGCTCTTCCTGGTCGACCATCGGATGCCGGACATGACCGGCATCGACTTCCTCCTGGAGGCCGTGAGCCGATTCCCGGACGCCAAACGGGTACTGCTCACCGCGTTCGCCGAGACCGACACCACGATCACCGCCATCAACAAGGTGCGGCTCGACGACTACCTGATGAAGCCCTGGGACCCACCCACCGAGCGGCTCTTCCCCGTGCTGGACGACCTGCTCTCCGACTGGACCGCCTCGTACCGCCCCGCCTACCAGGGCATCCGCGTCGTCGGGCACCTTGTCTCCGCCGGAACGCTCTCCGCCCCGGGCACCGCCGAGCTCGTCGGCCGCCTCGGCCTGGTCACCACCGCCTCCCGGCCGCACTACGACACGGTCATCGTCGGCGCCGGCCCGGCCGGGCTCGCCGCCGGCGTGTACGCGGCCTCGGAGGGCCTGTCCACCCTGCTGCTGGACGCCGACTCGCCCGGCGGACAGGCCGGTACGTCGAGCCTGATCGAGAACTACCTGGGCTTCCCCGCCGGCCTGTCGGGCGCCGACCTCGCCCGGCGCGCGGTCAGCCAGGCCACCCGCTTCGGCGCGGAACTGCTCCATCCGGTGGATGTCGTCGGGCTACGACGGGCCGACCCCGCCCGGATCCTGACGTTGGCCGACGGCTCCGAGGTCAGTGCCGGGACCGTGCTGGTGGCCACAGGGGTCTCGTACAACCGCCTGGAGGTATCGGGCGCGGAGCGGTTCGAGGACGCAGGCCTGTACTACAGGGCCGCGACCACCGAGAGCAGTTCCTGCCTCTCGCACCACGTCCACATCATCGGCGGCGCCAACTCGGCCGGACAGGCCGCGATCCACTTCGCCCGGTACGCGGCGAGGGTCACCGTGCTGGTGCGGGGCGACTCGCTGGAGGCCGGGATGTCGAGGTACCTCGTCGAGGAGATCCACCGGACCCCGAACATCGAGGTGCGCCTCGGCACCCGGGTCCTCGCCCTGGACGGATCGGAACGGCTGGAGCACATCACGCTCCAGGACGACGCCACCGGTCGACGGACCGAGGAGACGGCCGGGTTCGTCTTCACCTTCATCGGCGGGCGGCCCCGCACCGGCTGGCTGGACGGCGTCGTGGACCGCGACGACCACGGGTTCGTCCTGACCGGGTCCGACCTGAGAGGCACCGGCGAACGGCCGGCTTCCTGGCCACTGGCACGCGACCCCTACCCGCTGGAGACCAGCGTCCCAGGCGTGTTCGCGGCCGGAGACGTGCGCGCCGGCTCGATCAAGCGCGTCGCGTCGGGCGTCGGCGAAGGCGCCATGGCCGTAGCCCTCATCCACCGCTACCGAGCGGGCGGTTGACCCCCGGCCCGCGGCGGGGCCGGAAGTCCGGCACGACCCGTCGATGCCCGACGGCTCGGGTGGATAATCCCTACCGTGACTTCAGGAACAGACCGCCGAAGGTGGCAGCGCGCGCTTCGCGCCTTCGCATTCCTCTTCGTCGGCGGCGGGATCGGCTTCCTCGTCTGCGCGCTGGTGACGCATCGCCCCGGCGGCGAAGTGCCGTGGGTCGGCATGCTGTTCGGCTCGACCGTGTGTGCGGTACTCACCGCGTTCGTCCCGGCGCGACGCCGGCGCTGAACCTCCTCCGCGGAACGCGAGCTGGTGAATGCCCTCCTCGCTGGATCACGGTTCGGCCTTCCCCCGGCGAGGCCGACTCCCCCGCAGCGCTGCTGACCTTTGCCGACTGCAACGCCCTGATCGCCCGCCTCGTACTCCGGTCCGCTCGCGCACCTCGTCCTCGCGCCCGCCCCAACCGCTGAGCCTGCCGCTCAGCGCGAGATGACTGCGCGACCTCACCCGGGCCTCTGCTCGCTCTCGACTCCCCGTGCGGACCACCCGGCACCACCCGTCCGCCCGGCCCGCCGCCCGAAGGCCGCGGGCCGGGGGCCGGGGGCCGGGCCGGTCTTCAGGGTGTGCCGAGGGCGGCTTCCTCCCGGTCGAGGTCGTGCTGGAGGCTGCGGCGGGTGGTGTCACTGATGCGGTGTTCGTCGTAGAGACGGCGCAGTTCGGTGCTCTGGACGGCGATGACCTCGCGGCGCAGCTGGCGGTAGGCGGTGTCGGCGGTGGTGCCGTCGGGGGTTTCGGGGGTGTGGTCGAGGCGGGCGGTGAGGGCGCGGCGGACCCGGTCGAGGGCGGTGTCGGGGAGGGCTTCCAGTTCGGTGAGGTGGTCGATGTGGTCGAGGGCGGCGCGGTTGAGGGTGTCGCGGGCGTCGTCTTCTTCGCGGGTGGTGTGTTCGGGTTCGAGGGCGAGGCCGGAGCGGTTGACGACGGCGGCGAGGGTGAGGCCCTGGACGACGAGGGTGAAGACGACGACGGCGGTGGTGAGTACCAGGACCAGGGGGCGTCCGGTGAGTTTGGTGCCGTCGTCGGCGAGCAGGGGGATGGAGAGGGAGGCGGCGAGTGGCATGACGCCGCGGGTGCCGGCCCAGGTGACGACCCCGGCGACGCGCCAGGAGAGCCGGCCGCGGTTGGGTTTGACGGCCCGGGTCAGCGGCAGGGTGGAGAGCACGCGCACGGCGATCAGGACGGCCGCGAGCGCGAGTGCCTGCAGGGGCCACCAGCCGGTGCCGGCGGGCAGGTCCCGTACGAGGGTGGGCAGTTCCAGGCCGACGATGGAGAAGACGACGCTCTCCAGCAGGAACACCACGACCGCGTACACGGCGTTGAGCTGCAGCCGGATGTGGGCGTCGGTGAGCCGGTGGCCGGAGCGGCCGAGGAGCACGCCGGCGACCACCACGGAGGTGACGCCCGAGGTGTGCGCGGACTCGGCCAGTACGTAGGCCGCGTACGGGGTGACCAGGGCGATCACCGTCTCCAGCACCGGGTCGGTGGTGCGGCGGCGCACCAGCCACACCAGGCCGGCGACGGCGGCACCGACCAGGCTTCCGCCCCCGCCGAGCAGCAGGAACTCCCCGCCCGCCGCCGGCAGGCTCACCGAGGCGCCGACGGCCACCGCGATGCCGGCGGCGACCTTGAACAGGACGAGCGAGGTGGCGTCGTTGAACAGGCTCTCGGCCTGCACCAGCACCTGGAGCCGCCCCGGGAGGGCCAGGCGGCGGCCGAGCGCGGTGACGGCCACCGGGTCTGTACTGGAGAGGACGGCGCCGAGTACGAAGGCCATCGCGGGCGGCAGCCCGGCGACGGCGACGGCGGTGAAGCCGACGGCGGCGGCGGAGGCGAAGACGAGGCCGAAGGAGAGGATGGTCACCGGGCGCCAGACCGTGCGGAGGTCGCGCAGCGACAGTTCCTCGGCGGAGGCGTACAGCAGCGGGGGCAGGACCACCATGCCGATCACCTGCGGCGGTACGTGCAGGGCGGGGACGCCGGGTATCAGTGCCACCCCGATGCCCGCCAGGACCAGCAGCGACGGCGCGGGAACGCGCAGCCGCCCGGCGAAGGTGGCCACGGCCGTGGCCAGGACCACCAGGACGAGAACGATCGCCACGACGTGCATCGGTGGAAAGGACCCCATCGCAAGAATCGGGGTCACCGTGGCCGATGCCGCAGTCGTCCCCCGCGCCGACCAGGCTTCCCGGCACACCTGTCGTCATCTTATCGGAGCATTAGCGGGGGCAGGCAGGCTCGGGATCACGGACATCGGAGCGCGAGCGGTGCGAACAGGGCGTGGCCGTCTCCGCCCGCGCCTGGCGGTCACTGGCCGTACTCCTCCGGCTGCGGGTAGCGGACGGAGGCGAGCCGGTTGCCGTCGGCCTCTCCCGGTCAGGCGAACTCGCGCAGGCGCGGCCGCACTCCCAGCGCGGTCAGGGCGAGTGCCGCCGCCAGGGCCGCCGCGCCGAGGCCGGCGGTGGTGGCGTCGAGGTCGTCGTCGGTGGTGGCGACCGCGGCCTCGAAGGCGCGCTGGTTGATCGCCTGGTTGTCGTCGAGGGCGGCGCTGAGCACGCCGAAGTCGGCGTTGGACTGGCCCGGAGTGAGGCCGGTGTTGTAGGTGACGGCCTCCTTGAGCTTTCCCTGGGCGTTCAGCTCGCGGATCTTCCGGTCGTCGCGCTGGTACTGCTGGAAGGCCGCCAGCACCCGCTCCGCCGCGTCCTGCTCCCCCGCGAAGGTGATGTTGCGCAGTTCGTCGCCGAGGTACCCGCCGAACCCGACCTGGCCGTGGTCGGCCCGGTGCCGGTCGGCCAGTGCGGCGAGCCGGTCGTTGTACGTGGTGAGGGTGGCGCCGTCGACCCGGGCGAAGGCCTGGGTCTTGTCGAGGAAGCTCTGCTCGTAGGCCGCCGCCCGGGCGGGGTCGGTCAGGTACCGGCTCTCGTCGGCGTTGAGGTCGTACGCGACCGCGCGCGCCCGGCTGAGGGCGATCACCGAGTCGAAGGAGTTGCTCTTCGCGACCACCAGCTGGTCGTCCGCGCGGGACGCCAGCGCCAGCGCGGTGACCAGGCCGACGACGGTGAGGAGGGTGGCGACGGCCAGTGGCACGTTCACCAGCCGCCGGAAGCGCACCGCCAGCAGCCGCTGCAGCAGCCCGAGCGCGACCAGGGCGGTCAGGCCGGTGAGCAGGATCTCCCACCAGCCGCCGGCCAGGGCGTCGCGCTGGTCCGCGTAGTTGCGCTCCACGACGGCCGCGTTGGCCTTGGTCACCTCGTCGACGGCCGGCAGCAGTTGCTGGCGCAGCAGGTCGGTGGCCTGCCGGTAGGCCACGAGGGCGTCCGTTGAGGGGCGGCCGGCCGGGGCGTGGGCCTGCTCTTCCAGCAGCTGGGCGCGGGCCACCAGGGCTTCGTAGCGGCCGAGTTCACCGATGACGGTCTGCACCGCCCGCTGCCCGGCCGGATCACCGGTCACTGCCTCGGCGACGCGCTGCAGGTCGGTGTCGGCCTGGGTGCGGCGCTGCTCGTAGGTGTCCAGGGTCTGCTTGCGCAGTGCCGTGTAGTCCGGGTCGGCACCGAACAGCAACAGGTTGGCGGCCTGGGCGTCCATGTCGTTGAGCGCGAAGTACAGGTCCGCCGAGCGCACCACCTGCGGGGCGGCCCGGTGACCGATCACGTCCGCGCCGTCCCGGGCCCCGCCCAGGACGGTCGCCGCCGCCGTTCCGGCGACGAGCAGCGCGACGAGGCAGAGGCCGGTGAGCCCGCGCACCAGGCGCGGGGTGTTCCACCAGGCCCGGCTGCGCCAGGCGCGGCCGAGCCAGTGACCGGGAGCGCGCGACCCGGGAGGCGGTGCGGCTGTCTCCTGGCGCGCCGTCTCCGACGCGACCGTTTTCCCCATGACAGCCGTACCGCCCGACGTACCCGTTGGCATCGCCGCGCGCCCCCTCACCCTGTTTCTCACTGGCCGCCGAACTTCCCCGGAGGAACCTCCGGGGCGGTGTCGGCAAACGGTTCTCCGCCAGGCCCCACGCCCGGACGGAGAACCGTTTCCTCGCAGCTCACACTAGGTGCGGCCGAACAGCTGTCCGCCCGCCCTGATGCGTCCTTGACGCGGGCGACGGCCATCTTGACGAAGCATTGGCGGTGCTTCAGCGGGTGATCGTCCACTGCTGCTCGGCGGACCCGTCGCAGGTCCACACGCCGAGCGTCTTCCGGTCCTCGTGATAGGTCAGGCAGTCCTGGTCGCTGATCCTGATCTGGAAGCGGTCACCCGTGACGTTGAGGACCTCCCACCTCTGCTCCGCGCCACCCTTCCAGCCGTTGACATCGGCGAAGTAGGTGCCGGTGTTCTCGGTGAGTTCCGGGCCTAGGCCGTTGGTGATCCGGTAGCGGCCGTCACCGGCGTCCTTGAAGGTCCAGCGGGAGTCGGCGCCGCCGAGCTTGCCGGCGATCACCGCCGAGCCCGCGGCGTCGCCGGTGGCGACGGCGCCCAGACCGTTGACCGTCCGCAGATACACCGGGGTGTCCAGCGACGGGCGGCCCGAGCCGGACGGCTTGCCGGGCTGG
This sequence comes from Kitasatospora sp. NPDC034023, assembly GCF_055575795.1. NCBI lineage: Bacteria > Bacillati > Actinomycetota > Actinomycetes > Kitasatosporales > Streptomycetaceae > Kitasatospora > Kitasatospora sp. NPDC034023. The sequence continues at coordinate 293,375 of NZ_JBVIRY010000007.1, read as the reverse complement.
GCGGGCGTTCCCGGCTTGCCGGGCTGGGCGGGCACGCCCGGGGTCGCGGGCACGCCCGGGGTCGCGGGCTCGCCGACGGACACTCCGGGCACCACCACGGGCACGGCCGGCACCGCCGGAGAGGCGATCTGCCCCGGATTGGCCGGGGAGCCGGACGGGATGGCGCTGGTCAGCGTCCGCCGGAAGTTCACCACCGCGTCGGTGTGGTTGTACCGCTGGCCCGGTCGGCTGGTACCCGGCGGGTAGGCCCAGTTGTGCTCACGGCTGGTCCGGTCGAACAGGCCGTAGAACGCCCAGTTCCCCCAGCCGCCGTCGAAGCCGTTGGCGAACATGCCGCCGCCGTGGAAGATCCAGATCCGGTAGGTCTGATCCTCGCGCGAGGTCTGGTCGTGGTACGTGACGTCGTAGGTGAAGTCGACGTCCTCCAAGTGCTCCTCGTAGTTGTGGACGTACCACGGATCCCCGAAGGCGTTGTTGCCCTTGATGTCGAAGATCATCACGTTGTAGTAGCCACCGGTCTTGTTCACCAGCATGTCGAGCAGCCCCTTGACGAAGTCCTCGCGGGCCCTCCGCTTGGCCTCACCGCTCTTCTGGGCCTGCTGGATGCACCACACGAAGGCGGTGGAGCCCGGCGTCACCACGTTCGCGGCGTTGCAGTTCTCCTTCGCGGGGTCGTAGCTCCCGTCGGCCGCCGCCGGCCCCGCCAGGCCCGCGACGGCCAGGGCGGCGATACCCACGGCTGCGGCCGCCGGCTTGATCCTCGACAACACGTACTCTCCTTCGAATTCGGACCCGAACGGATCCGGTCGGAAAGCACGATGGCAGGGGAGGACGTCGATTCCGCGATTCGGCCGGTGATCCTGACGGGATCCATGCGAGGCCGATCAAGAACCCGCGAATTCCGTTGAACTCCCCTTCCCGGATGAGCCGTTGACCAGTGCAGGAGCCATGGACCGAAAGGCTTGGGACATCGACCGGAACGCGAGTCCCGGCCGTCCCGGATACCTCCGGGTCAGGGCTGGAACCGGTAGCCGATCCCGGGTTCCGTGATCAGGTGGCGCGGACGGCCCGGCTCGGGTTCGAGCTTTCGCCGCATGCTGGAGAAGTAGACCCTCAGGTAATTGCCGTTGCCCTCCGCCTCCGGGCCCCACACCTCGGTCAGGATCTGCCGGCCGGGCACCAGCCGGCCGGGGTTGGCGAGCAGCAGGGCGAGGATCCGCCACTCGGTCGGGGTCAATCGGACCGGGCCGTCCGGACCGGTGACCGTGCCCGCACCGAGATCGATCTCGTGCGGCCCGATCCGTGCCGACGGCTCGGGCGCCGACGGGACGCCGCCCAGCGGCCTGCGCAGAACGGCCCGCAGCCGGGCGAGGAGTTCGTCCACGTTGAAGGGCTTGGTCAGGTAGTCGTCCGCGCCCGCGTCGAACGCGCGGAGCTTGTCCTCGATGTCGGCCCGGCCGGTCAGTACGATGATCGGCACGGTCAGCGTGGAGCGGACGCCGTGGATCACGTCCACGCCGTCGAAGTCCGGCAGGCCGAGGTCCAGGACGATGGCGTCGGGTGGCGCTTGGCCCGCCGAGTCCAGGGCTTCCTGGCCGGTGGCCGCGGTGAGCACCGAGTAGTGCCGGGCCTGGAGGTTGATCCGCAGGGTGCGCAGCAGTGCCGGTTCGTCGTCGACGACGAGGATGTGGCTCACCGGTCCGTGCTCCTCTCCAGCAGGGCGATGCCGGGTTCCCCGGTCCGAGTCTCCGGTGCTGCCGGCAGGGTGAGGAGCATGGTGGTGCCGCCGCCGGGGGTGTCCTCGACCTCCAGGCCGCCGCCCATGGCCTCGGCGAGGCCGCGGGAGAGAGCAAGCCCCAGGCCGACGCCGGTGGTGTTGTCGGTGTCGCCGAGGCGCTGGAAGGGCAGGAAGACCCGGTCGCGGTCCTCGGGGTCGATGCCGGGGCCGCGGTCGATCACCCGGATCTCGACCTGGTCGGCGTGGTGGCTGGCGGTGACCAGGACGGGTGCGCCGGGGGCGTTGTACCGCAGCGCGTTGGTGATCACGTTGGCGAGCACGCGTTCCAGCAGCGGCGGGTCGGCGAGCACCGCCGGGGCGGTGTCCAGGTCCAGCGGCTGGACGGGCGCGTACGGGTCGGTCAGCGAGTCCACGGCACGCATCAGGACGTCTTCCAGCAGGGTGGGCGCCATGTGGAGGGTGAGCGCGCCGGCCTGGAGGCGGCTCATGTCGAGCAGGTTGTCGACCAGGCGGGTGAGTTTGACGAGTGATTCGTCGGCGGTGGCGAGGAGTTCGTCCTGGTCCTCGGGCGAGAACTCGACGTCGGGGCTGCGCAGCGAGCCGACCGAGGCGAGGGCGGCGGCGAGCGGGGTGCGCAGGTCGTGGCTGACGGCGGCGAGCAGGGCGGTACGCATCCGGTCGGCGGCCTTGATCGGCTCGACCTCGGCGGCGACCACGGCCAGCCGGTCGCGTTCCAGGGCGGCGGCGACGTGGGCGGCGAAGGCGGTGAGGACGCGCTGGTCGGCGGCGGGCAGCCGGCGGCCGGTGAGCACCAGGACGGCCCGCTCTCCGACGGCCACCTCGGTGGCCTCCTCCGGGCTTCCGGTCTCGACGTCTCCGTCCGTCTCGGCATCACTGCGCGCGATGGTCTCTCCCGTGAGGCTGTCGAGCAGGGCGACGGAGTCCATCCCGAAGGCCGTCCGGGACTTCTCCAGCAGGGCGGGCACCGCGTCGGCGCCCCGCAGCACGCTGCCGGCCAGGGTGGAGAGGGTCTCGGCCTCGGCGGTGGCCCGGGCGGCCCGGCTGGTGAGCCGGCCGGCGTGGTCGACCACGGTGGAAACGGTCAGCGCGACGGTGGCGAAGACCACCAGGGCGACGATGTTGTTGGCCTCGTCGATGGTCAGGGTGTGGAGGGGCGGGATGAAGAAGTAGTTCAGCAGCACCGAGGCGATGACCGAGGCCAGCAAGGCTGACAGCGCACCCCCCAGCAACGCCACGGCTACGACACCGAGTTGGAAGATCAGCGCGTCCGTGGTCAGGTTGAGTGTGCTACGGAACGGCGACAGCGCGACGGTGAGCAGCAGGGGAACGATCAGGCCCGCCGTGTAGCCGGCGATGGTGCGGCGGCGGGAGTGGCGGCGGCCGAGCGCGGGCAGCCGGCCGCGGCCGGTGAACTCGTGGGTGACCATGTGGACGTCGATGTCCTCGGAGGCGTCCACGGTGGTCTGCCCGGTGCCGGGGCCGGTCAGGAAGCGGTTGATCCGGCCGCGGCGGCTGGTGCCGAGCACCAGCTGGGTGGCGTCGTGGGCGCGGGCGAAGGCGAGCAGCGCGGTGGGGACGTCGTCGCCGACGACCACGTGGTAGCTGCCGCCGAGGGTCTCCACCAGCTGCCGTTGCTGGGCGAGCGCGCCGGAGGAGGCGCCGGCCAGGCCGTCGCTGCGGGAGACGTGGACGGCCAGCAGCTCGCCGCCGGCGGTGCGGTCGGCGATCCGGGCGGCGCGGCGGATCAGGGTCTCGCCCTCGGGGCCGCCGGTGAGGGCGACCACGACGCGTTCGCGGGTCTCCCAGACCCGGTCGATCCTGTGGCTGGCGCGGTAGTCGCGCAGGCCCTCGTCCACCCGCCCGGCGACCCACAGCAGGGCGAGTTCGCGCAGGGCGGTGAGGTTGCCGACCCGGAAGTAGTTGGAGAGCGCGGCGTCCACCTTCTCCGCCTTGTAGACGTTGCCGTGGGCCATCCGGCGGCGCAGCGCCTGCGGGGCCATGTCGACGAGTTCGATCTGGTCGGCCCGGCGGACCACCTCGTCCGGGACGGTCTCGCGCTGCGGGATGCCAGTGATCTTCTGGACGACGTCGTTCAGCGATTCCAGGTGCTGGATGTTGACGGTGGTGATGACGTCGATCCCGGCGGCGAGCAGTTCCTCGACGTCCTGCCAGCGCTTGGCGTGCCGGCCGCCGGGGATGTTGGTGTGCGCCAGCTCGTCGACCAGGACGACGGACGGGCGGCGGGCGAGCACCGCGTCGAGGTCCATCTCCTCGAACTCGGCGTCCCGGTAGGTCCGTCTGGTGCGCGGCATCACCTCAAGCCCGTCCACCAGCCCTTCGGTGAACCTCCGCCCGTGACACTCGATGAACCCGACCACCACCTCCGCGCCACGGTCCTGTCGGCGGTGGGCCTCGTCCAGCATCCGGTAGGTCTTGCCGACCCCGGGGGCCGAGCCGAGATAGACCCTCAGCCGGCCGCGGCGGTGCATGGTGCCGGGGGCGAGGTCGCGAGCCATGGGCGCTGCTCTTTCCTTGTGTGGCTGGCAGGTTGGTGGTGCGCAGACATGGGCGACCGACCCGGGCGCGGGGGCGTGCCCCCCGTACCCGGGTCGGTCTGGTCACTCGGCAGATCGATGGAGTGTCATCACTTCTGCTCGCTGAGCGCCTTGTTGAGCAGCACGACGTTCACGCCGTCCTGCCCGAGGAAGCCGGCCGAGCGGCCCTCGGTGTACTTCTCGACCAGCTGGTTCAGCTTTTCGGCCGGCAGGTTGCGGGCCTTGGCCACCCGGTTGACCTGCTCCTTGGCGTAGGCCACCGAGATGTGCGGGTCGAGGCCGGAGCCGGAGGCGGTCAGCGCGTCGGCCGGCACGCTCGCCGGGTCGACGCCGTCGAACGCGGCGACGGCGGCACGGCGGTCGTTGACGGCCTTCAGCAGGTCCTCGCTGTTCGGCCCCTGGTTGGAGGCGGCGGACGAGGAGGCGTCGTAGCCGGTCCCGGCCGCGGAGGGGCGGGGCTGGAACCACTTCGGGTCCGGCTGGGCCTCCTCCTTCGGGTCGTCCGGATTGGCCTTGGGCAGGTTGAAGTTCTGGCCGATCAGGCTGGAGCCGACCTCCTTGCCGTCGGACGTCACGATCGAGCCGTTGGCCTTGTCGCTGAACGCGACCTGGGAGATCCCGGTGACCAGCAGCGGGTAGGCGACTCCGAGGATCACGGTCAGCACGAGGAGCACGCGCAGCGCGGTGAAGTGGGTCCGCACGGCGGCGGGCAGGGGCTTGGACATGGCGGTGGACTCCTCTCTCAGCTGAGGCCGGGGATGAACTGGACGAGCAGGTCGATCAGCTTGATGCCGACGAACGGGACCACCAGACCGCCGAAGCCGTAGATCCCGATGTTGCGGCGCAGTAGCGAACTGGCGTCGGACGGCCGGTACTTGACGCCGCGCAGGGCGAGCGGGATGAGGCCGATGATGACCAGGGCGTTGAAGATGATCGCCGAGGTGATCGCGGACTGCGGGCTGTGCAGGCCCATGATGTTGAGGTGGCTCAGGCCCGGGTAGACCCCGGCGAACATCGCGGGGATGATCGCGAAGTACTTGGCCACGTCGTTGGCGATGGAGAAGGTGGTCAGCGCGCCGCGGGTGATGAGCAGCTGCTTGCCGATCTCCACGATCTCGATCAGCTTGGTGGGGTTGGAGTCCAGGTCGACCATGTTGCCGGCCTCCTTGGCCGCCATGGTCCCGGTGTTCATCGCGACGCCGACGTCGGCCTGGGCGAGGGCGGGGGCGTCGTTGGTGCCGTCGCCGGTCATCGCGACCAGCTTGCCGCCCTCCTGCTCCTTCTTGATCAGGGCCATCTTGTCCTCGGGCGTGGCCTCGGCGAGGAAGTCGTCGACGCCGGCCTCCTCCGCGATCGCCTTGGCGGTCAGCGGGTTGTCGCCCGTGATCATGATGGTCTTGATGCCCATCCGGCGCAGCTCGTCGAACCGCTCCCGCATGCCCTCCTTGACCACGTCCTTGAGGTAGATCACTCCGAGGGCCTTCGGGGCCGCACTGCCGATCCGGGACGCGACGAGCAGCGGGGTACCACCCGCGGCGGAGATGCCGTCGACGAGCTCGGCAACGTCCTTGCCGACTGTGCCACCGTTCTCGGTCACCCAGTTGGTGACCGAACCCGCCGCACCCTTGCGCACCGAGTGGACGCCGTCCGCCTCGTCGAGATCGACGCCCGACATGCGGGTCTGGGCGGTGAACGGCACCCAGGTGGCGTGGGTCAGCTCGCCCTGGGCGCGGGCCCGCAGACCGTACTCGGTCTTGGCGAGGACCACGATCGAGCGGCCCTCCGGCGTCTCGTCCGCGAGGGAGGAGAGCTGCGCGGCACTCGCGAGCTCCTCGACGGTCACGCCCTCGGCCGGCTGGAACTCGGCGGCCTGGCGGTTGCCGAGGGTGATGGTGCCGGTCTTGTCGAGCAGCAGGGTGTTGACGTCGCCGGCGGCCTCGACGGCCCGGCCGGACATCGCCAGCACGTTGCGCTGCACCAGCCGGTCCATGCCCGCGATGCCGATCGCGGAGAGCAGCGCGCCGATCGTGGTCGGGATGAGCGCCACGATCAGGGCGACCAGCACGATCATCGACTGCGGGGCGCCCGCGTAGGTGGCCATCGGCTGGAGCGTGACGACCGCGACCAGGAAGACGATGGTCAGCGAGGCCAGCAGGATGTTGAGCGCGATCTCGTTCGGCGTCTTCTGCCGGGCGGCGCCCTCGACCAGGGCGATCATCCGGTCGATGAACGACTTGCCGGGCTCCGAGGCGATCTTCACCACGATCCGGTCGGACAGCACCTTGGTGCCGCCGGTCACGGCCGAACGGTCGCCGCCGGACTCGCGGATCACCGGCGCGGACTCACCGGTGATCGCCGACTCGTCCACCGAGGCGACACCCTCGACGACGTCACCGTCGCCCGGGATGACCTGCCCCGCCTCGACCACCACGTGGTCGCCGAGTTGGAGGGCCGTGCCGGGCACCTCCTCCTCGGCCTGGCTCCTGGGCCAGTCGGTGAGCCGGCGGGCGACGCTCTCGGTCTTGGTCTTGCGCAGGGTGTCGGCCTGGGCTTTCCCGCGCCCCTCGGCGACGGCCTCGGCCAGGTTGGCGAAGATCGTGGTCAACCAGAGCCACACCGTGATGGACCAGGCGAACACGGACGGGCTGGCGATCGCGGAGACCGTGGTGACCACCGAGCCGACCTCGACCACGAACATCACCGGGTTCTTGACCATCACCCGGGGATCGAGCTTCTTCACCGCGTCCGGCAGCGAGGAGAGGAGGAGTTTCGGGTCCAGCAATCCGCTGGAGACTCTGTGCGGTGCCGCGTTCTCGGTCTTGTCGACCGGTGCAGGACTAAGGGTGGGGGTGGACATCAGGAGGTGAGACCTTCCGCGATCGGCCCGAGAGCCAGGGCCGGGAAGTAGGTGAGGCCGACGACGATCAGGACGACGCCCGACAGCAGGCCCACGAACAGCGGCTTGTGGGTGGGCAGGGTGCCCGGGGTGGCCGGGACCGGCTGCTGCTGGGCGAGCGAGCCGGCCAGCGCCAGGGCGAAGACGATCGGCAGGAAGCGGCCGAAGACCATCGCCAGTCCGAGCGCGGTGTCGTACCAGTCGGTGTTGACGGTGATCCCGCCGAAGGCCGAGCCGTTGTTGTTGGCGGCGGAGGTGAAGGCGTACAGCACCTCGGAGAAGCCGTGGGCGCCCGAGTTGAGCATCCCGGCTCGCTCGCCCGGCAGGGCCATCGCCACACCCGTGCCGACCAGGACGATCGTCGGGGTGGTGAGGATGTACAGCGAGGCGAACTTCATCTCCCGGCCGCCGAGCTTCTTGCCCAGGTACTCGGGGGTGCGCCCGACCATCAGACCGGCCACGAACACCGCCACGATGGCGAGGACCAGCATCCCGTACAGGCCGGAGCCCACACCGCCCGGCGCGATCTCGCCCAGCATCATGTTGAAGATCGTGATGCCGCCGCCGAACGGCGTGAACGAGTCGTGGAAAGCATCCACCGCACCCGTCGACGTCAGCGTCGTCGACGCGGCGAACAGCGAGCTGGCGGCGATACCGAACCGCTGCTCCTTGCCCTCCATCGCACCGCCCGCGGCCTGCAGGGCGGAGCCCGAGTGCTGCGACTCGGCGAGGGTGATCAGCGCCACCGAGGCGACCCAGAAGATCGCCATCACGGCCGCGATCGCGTAGCCCTGGCGGTTGTCCCCGACCATGCGGCCGAAGGCCCGGGGCAGCGCGAACGGGATGAGCAGGATCAGGAAGATCTCCAGCCAGTTCGTGAACCCGGTCGGGTTCTCGAACGGGTGGGCGGAGTTGGCGTTGAAGAAGCCGCCGCCGTTGGTGCCCAGCTCCTTGATGACCTCCTGGGAGGCCACCGGGCCGCCCGGGATCTTCTGCACGTCACCCGCGAGGTTGGTCATCTCGTGGAAGCCGTGGAAGTTCTGGATCACGCCGTTGGCCACCAGGACGAGGGCGAAGACGATCGAGATCGGCAGCAGCAGTCGCAGGTTGATCCGGACCAGGTCGACCCAGAAGTTGCCCAGCCGGTCCGTCTTGTTGCGGGTGAAGCCCCGGATCAGCGCCGCCACGATGGCGATGCCGACGGCCGCGGAGACGAAGTTCTGCACCGCCAGGCCGGCCATCTGCACCAGGTGGCCCATCGCGGACTCACCGCCGTAGGACTGCCAGTTGGTATTGGTGACGAACGAGATCGCGGTGTTCCAGGCCTGGTGGCCCTCCATCTGCTGGACGCCCAGGTTCAGCAGCAGGTAGCCCTGGAGCCGGATCAGGCCGTACAGGAAGAGGACGGAGACGGCCGAGAAGGCCAGCACCGAGCGCAGGTACACCGGCCAGCGCTGGTCGGCGTCACCGTCGACGCCGATCACCTTGTAGATGCCGCGCTCGGCTCTGAGGTGCTTCGAGGTGGTCAGGATGCGGGCGATGTAGTCGCCCAGGGGGCGGTAGCACAGGACCAACGCGGCCACCAGGGCCAGGGCCTGCAGCCAGCCCGCGAGAGTGGAGCTCATGTCAGAACTTCTCCGGGTAGATCAGCGCGAGGATGAGGTAGCCGACGAGCGCGACGGCCACGATGAGACCTGTGATGTTCTCGGCACTCACAGCTTCTCCACCCCCCGCGCGATCAGGGCGATGACGGCGAACACGGCGACCGTGACACCGACGTAGATGAGATCGGACATGGGCTCCACCAGCGTGGTTCGGGAGATGCCGCGACCTGGCCGAGGGCCGCTCACGGCACCGGCGGAAGACCGGCGGGAGCAGCCAACCAGCCGTCAGGGGCGCGCAGCGCGTCCCTGATGCCGTCCATACGGGTGATCCGGAAACATTGACGCGGCCCTTATATCGGCGTCATTCACTCGAGACCGCGGATTGTCCTGAACGTTTCGATGAGCCTGTCAGCGCGGCCTCGCCGGCGGTGACCGAGACCGCGGCATTCAGGACATAGTCGATCACAAGCAAGGCGGCCGCCGTCAGCGCCGTCCGGCGGCCCAGGTGCGCCTTGGCGACCGCGTACGCGCCTCCAGTCCGCCGAGCGCGCTGAGCAGGTGCCGCTCGTCGCCCGCGCCGGTATCCGGCGGCTCGGGATCGGCCGCGACAGTCGGAATCGTGCTTTCTGGCTTTCGTGGCTCCTCGATCGTGATGCTGATCGATCGTGAAGCCGCCCGGGGCACCTCCCTCCGCTTCCTACGCACTCTTGATGCCGACGGCACCGCCCTTGACGCGTTCTTGATGACCCGTACAGCGGTTCGGCCCCTGAGGCACCGCCCGTCCGCACAGCCGGACGGCGGGCCTCAGGGGCCGAAGGTGTGCACCCGGTGCCGGTGGCACGCGGCACCGGGTGGTCTGTCGGGCTACCGCCCGGGCTTGCGGCCGTGGTTCGACTTCTTCTTCCGCCGGGCCTTCTTCTTACGGGCGCGCTTGGACATCGTGTTCTTTCTCGTGATCGTCGGGTTGCCGCATCGGGTGGTGCGGTTCAGACCGCCTGGCCGACCAGCTGGTCGGCGAGCTTGGCCAGCCGCTTCAGCGAGCGCTCCTCCTGGGCGGCCTGCGCGGTCGGCGCGATGACGCCACCGTCGAAGTAGGCGCCGTTGGCGACAACCGTCTCCGGCAGGCAGAGCCTGACCACGGCCGCCGCCCCCTCCGCCGCCGGTGCACCGGCTCGCCCGTACAGCGGCAGCAGCGCGGTGTCGCACAGGCCGGGGTTGACACTGACGGCGGTGATGCCGGAACCGGCCGGGGCCATGTCGGCGGTCGCCATGGTGAGCGCCAGCTGCGACTGCGCGTAGGCGGCGACCCGGGAGTACTTCTTCACCCGGTGCGGGTCCGACCAGTTCATCGAGGCGGTGCGGTGCAGGGACGACGACACGTTGACGATCCGGGCATCGCCGGCCGCCGACAGCGGGGCGCGCAACAGCTTGGAAAGCAGGTGCGCGGCCAGGAAGTTGACCTGAAGCGAGACCTCGTTGCCGTCGTCGGTCAGCGTGCAGCGTTCGGGCGCCACCGTGGCGGCGTTGTTGACCAGCAGGTCCAGCGCCGGGTAGTGCTTGACGACGGCGCCGGCCAGCACCGCGACCTCCGACAGGCGAGTGAAGTCGGCTGCCAGCTCGACGAGTTGGTCGCGCCGGACACCCGCGTCGACCAGCCGGGCGACAGCCGCCTCGGCCTCGCCGGTGGTGCGCGCGTGCACGAGCACGGTCGCGCCGTGCCCGGCGAGCAGCCGGGCGGTCTCCCAGCCGATCCCGGACGAGGCGCCGGTGACGAGGGCGGTGCGGGCGGACAGAACAGCGTCGGACATGACCCATCCAAGGGTGGAAAGGCACCGGCGGGGTGCGAAGGCACGGCGGCATGAAGCCGCGGCGCAGACGGGGCCACCGGTGCGAAAGGGTGTGATGCGATGAGAACGCTCGTCCGCCCCCTGCTCTCGGAGCCTGTCGGGCAGGGGACGGACGGCGGTGATCGGCACGGGCACGACGTAACGGCACCGGGCCCGTGCACGCCGCCGGTGACGAGCGGGAAGGAGCTCGGTCCTACCGGACGGCGATGGCGACCGCGACAGCGACGATCCGCGGCCGACTATGCGGCGGGCGGTCGTGGTGGCGTGTCGAGCGGTGCATGTCCCCCATCAAAGCCACCCCCGATGCCGGGGGCAAGCTCGTTCACCCTCCCTGACGAACCCCTGACGGGCTCTCGACGTCTTGTTGATGCGGTGCCCCTGGCACCGGGCCGGGCTTTCGGCACACGCCAAGGCTCCGTCAGCAAGAACCCCCGTCGCTGCCAGGCTTTCGTCAACGAGCCGACATCAACCCACCCCGGTCTGCCGTGCTGGACGGATGTCCGTCACCGTTCTGCCCTCCCATGACTGGTTCACCCCCGAGCAGCCGGGCGCGAGCGTCCTGCCCGCCCACGTCGCGCGGAGTGCCCACGGCGGCTGGTGGGCGGACGACCCCGACACCGTCCGGGCACTACTGGTGCACTGCGGGCCGGAACGGCTGCTGATCGGAGATCCCGAACATCTGGACCCGGACGTCCTTGCCCGCTTCGGACGAGGGCAGTTCCACGCTCCGGACCGCTTCCTCCCCCTGTTGGGACGCACGTTCAGCCACATCACGCCGTGGATCCGCGTGCTGCACGTCCACTCGGAGCGGCCTCGGCCGGTCTCCCGCAATACCGCGGCCTGGGTACGCCCACTTCACGCCACCGATGAGGCGCACCTCGAACGGTTCGCCCGCCGTTCCTCCTCCGCGAACCGCCCTGGCCTCCCGCACTGGGCCGCCGAGACCTGGGGCGGTCATCACGCACTCGCGGCGAGCGGCTTCGCCTGGGGCGCGTTCCTCGGGCCGTACCTGGCCTCGGTCGCCTGTGGCTACCTCGCCGGACGGAACCACCTGGACATCGCAGTGGCGACGGACCCGGCGTTCCGGCGCCTCGACCTCGCACTCGCCTGCGTCCGTGCCGCCACGACCGCCGCCCACGCCCAAGGCCTCACCCCGACCTGGTCGGCGCCGCAGAGCAACCACGCCAGCCGGACCCTCGCCGAAGCCGCGGGCTTCCGACCCGTGCGACAGGAGGTGGTGTACTGGGCCGGCCCGGCACGCACTCTCTGACGAACAGGCGTCCGACAAGACGTCAGGGTGCCGTCAGGGAAACCGTCCTGGGCGCCAAGCCGTCATCAAGACCCGCATGGCGCGTGAAGATCCGGTGCTTCGCTCTCCGGCGTTACCGTCACTCCCCCGAACCGCCGCCCCACCCGACCGGGCGGCCCGGAAGGTCCCCGAGACGATGCGCCGTTCGGCTCTCACCACCCCGGACACCACCTCCGATCAGCAGAACTGGTTCCGCCGCCCGGAGCGGAGCCCGGCGCCGGCACCCGAGCCGCCGCCGAGCCACCGGCCCACGTCACCGGGAGGCCGACGCCGGCTCATCACCCGGCGGCAGCTGGCCGAGGCGCTGCCCGCCGCCGTCCGCAAGCTCCACCCGCGCGTCATGATGCGCAACCCGGTGATGCTGGTGGTCGAGACCGGCTCCGCGCTCACCACCATCAGCGCGGTGCTCCACCCCGGTGTCTTCGCCTGGGTCATCTCCTTCTGGCTCTGGCTGACCGTGCTCTTCGCCAACCTCGCCGAGGCCGTCGCCGAGAGCCGCGGCAAGGCGCAGGCCGACTCGCTGCGCCGCGCCCAGGCGGGCACCACCGCGCGGCGGCTGCTGCACTGGCGGGTCGGCACCCGCGACCACCGCCACGAGGTCATCCCCGCCGAGCAGTTACTGCTGCACGACATCGTGCTGGTGGCGGCCGGCGAGGTGATCCCGCAGGACGGCGAGGTGGTCGAGGGGGTCGCCACCGTCGACGAATCGGCGATCACCGGGGAGTCCGCACCCGTCATCCGGGAGTCCGGCGGCGACCGCACCGGCGTCACCGGCGGCACCAAGGTGCTCTCGGACCACCTCGTCGTCCGGGTCACCTCCCGGCCCGGGCAGAGCTTCGTCGACCGGATGATCTCCCTGGTCGAGGGCGCGAACCGGCAGAAGACCCCGAACGAGATCGCGCTCAACATCCTGCTCGCCTCGCTCACCATCGTCTTCCTGCTCTCGGTGGTCTCGCTCCAGCCGATGGCCCTCTACGCGAACGCGCCCCAGACCACCATCGTGCTGGTCGCGCTGATGGTCGCGCTGATCCCGACCACGATCGGCGCTCTGCTCTCGGCGATCGGCATCGCCGGGATGGACCGCCTGGTGCAGCGCAACGTGGTCGCCCTCTCCGGCCGCGCGGTGGAGGCCGCCGGGGACGTCGACGTGCTGCTGCTCGACAAGACCGGCACCATCACCCACGGCAACCGCCGGGCCGTCGCCCTGCACCCGCTGCCCGGCGCGACCACCGAACAGCTCGCCGAAGCGGCCCAGTTGGCCTCCGTCGCGGACGAGACCCCGGAGGGCCGGTCGCTCGTCGAGCTGACGAACCGCCAGTACTGGGTGCCGCCCCGCTCCCCCGGTGAACTCGGCGAGCAGCAGCCCGTCCCGTTCACCGCACACAGCCGGATGAGCGGCGTCGACCTCACCTGGCCCGACGGCACCGTCTGCCTGATCCGCAAGGGCGCCGCGAGCGCCGTCGCCCGCTGGGTCGTCGACTCCGGCGGACGGCTCCCGATCGAGGCCAAGCCGCTCGTCGACCGCATCGCCGAGGCCGGCGGCACCCCGCTGCTGGTCGCCGTCCATGACCGGCACGGCGCCCGCGCGCTCGGCGTCGTCGAACTCAAGGACGTGGTGAAGGAGGGCATCGCCGAACGCTTCGCCGAACTGCGCCGGATGGGCATCCGCACGGTCATGGTCACCGGCGACAACCCGCTCACCGCCAAGGCCATCGCCGCGGAGGCCGGGGTGGACGACTTCCTCGCCGAGGCCACCCCCGAGGACAAGCTCGCCCACCTGCGGCGCGAACAGGCCGCCGGGAACATGGTCGCCATGACCGGCGACGGCACCAACGACGCCCCCGCCCTCGCCCAGGCCGACGTCGGCGTCGCGATGAACTCCGGCACCCCGGCCGCCAAGGAGGCCGGCAACATGGTCGACCTCGACTCCAACCCGGCCAAACTGATCGACATCATCCGGGTCGGCAAGCAACTCCTCATCACCCGCGGAGCGTTGACCACCTTCTCGATCACCAACGACGTCGCCAAGTTCTTCGCGATCATCCCCGCGATGTTCGCGAACGCCTACCCCGGACTGCACCACCTCAACATCATGGAACTGCACAGCCCCACCTCGGCCATCGCCTCCGCGATCATCTTCAACGCGCTGATCATCGTCGCCCTGATCCCCCTCGCCCTGCGCGGCGTCCGCTACCAGCCCGCCTCCGCCACCGACCTGCTCCGCCGCAACCTGCGCGTCTACGGGCTCGGCGGGCTGGTGCTGCCCTTCCTCGGCATCAAGGCGATCGACCTGCTGATCCAGTTCGTGCCCGGGCTCGGATAGCAGACCGGCCCGCCGCCTCCGGAACGACGCCGAGGCGGCGGGCATCAACCGGTGTGACGCTCGGCCCCTTCGCCGACCGGAAGGCGCTCGACGCGGATCGCCCGACGCGGAATCGCAGCAGGCAGGGAGAGCACCAAGGCAGCGGCAGTGAAGAGAACGAAGTGCTCGCTCTCGATCCCCACGCCGGACCAGCCGAGTTCGGCATGGTGGTGCTCGACGAAGGCGTTGCAACACAACCACGCCGCCAGGCCGACCAGTGGCGCGGCCAGGGGCCGGGAGAAGGCTCCTGCCAGCGCGGCCAGGCTGACGTACGCGATGTACGGCAACCAGCCGGCGTGGAGCTCGCCCAGCCAACCGAGGCCGAGTGCGAGCGCGCCCCCTGCGACCAGGGCCACGGTGCCCGACACCGGGACCGGCAGGCGGTCGAGGACGGGATGGTAGCGACGGCCACCGGGGCGGGCGGAGTACATGCGCATCGTCCTGTCCCAGCTTCGCCGCGAGTTCGTTCGAGGCCAGCAAACCCACGGGCCCACGGCCCCTCGCCCCGCGTTGACGAGATCCTTACGCCGACGCCCGGATTCACAACGCGATCTTGACGCCCCGCGTCGCCAACCGATCCGCGCCATGGGATCAGGCCACCGCACGGACCAGGCTGATCACGTACGCGGTGCCGCCGCCGGGTGCCTCCTCGACGGCCAGCTCGACGTTCATCGCCTCCACGAAGCCCCGCACCACCGCCGGCCCGGTCTCCTCCCGACCGACAGCCTCGCCTCCGTGCACGGTGACCCGGACGTCCACTCGCCCGGCCACCTGGCCGGCGTCGACCACCACCGGCCCTGCTCCCGCCGCCCCGAGTGCCAGGAGGTCCGCGAACGCCCGCTCCAGGAGCCCGGGATCGGCGAGCACCCGCGGCAGCTCCGACTCCAACTCGATGCGCACGCCGGTCAGTCCCTCGGCAGCGGCCCGCACCACCTCGGCCACCGCCGTCGGCCGCAGCACCACCGGCATCACCCCGGCCCGCAGCCGACTCAGATCCAGCAGGTTGGCGATCAGCCGCTCCATCCGTTCGACCTCGGCGCCGATCCGCCGCCCGTCCGGGTCCGGCATCCGTTCCGCTTCCCGGCGCACCGCTGCCAGCGGCGTGCGCAGGTCCTCTCCGACGGCTTCCAGCAACGCCGTGTGCAGCGCGTCGGCGTGCGCGAGGACCTCGGCCGCCGATGCTTGCGCGACCAGCCGCTCACGCTCCCGGGCCAGCTTCAACTGGGTGACGTACGGCCCGAGCAACCGGGTGTCCTCCTCGGTGAATGGCGTACCCCGCAGGACGAGGACCGCCTCGTCCCCCAGGTCGACGGAGAACGACGCCTCGTCGGGCAGCAGCGGCACCTCCGCCCCGGCCGAAGCCGCCGGTTGCCAGAGCGCGCCCGTACGAACGAGTACGGCGGCCGCGTCCAGCCCGAAGACCTGCCGAAGCTCGGCCACCAGATCGGACGACACCCGTGCCCCGGATTCCACCGTCTCCCCCGCCAGCCTGGTGAGGACGGCCGCCTCCGCGCGCGCCCGGTCCGCCTGCTGCGAGCGGCGCGTCAGGCCGTCGATCAGGTGGGAGATCACCCCGGCCACCGCGAGGAACACCAGCAGCGCCGCGACGTCAGCGCCCTGCTCCACCGTCAGGCTGTGCCAGGGCGTGGTGAAGAAGTAGTCCGCCGCGAGTGCGCCCGCTGCCGTGCTGCCCGCCGCGGGTAGCAGCCCACCCAGCCGAGCCGTCCCCGCCACCACCAGCAGCAGGCACAGCAGCACGCCGGGCAGGCCGAGCGAGTCGCGCAGCGGCGACAGCGCCCAGACCAGCGCGATCGCTCCGGCTGGTCCGAGCAGCCACGCCAGTCGGCGCCGCCGGACCGGCACGAGTGCCGGGCGGCGTCTGCGCGGCGCGGGCGGCACCGTCAGTAGTCCCGGCTCCGGCGGCGGCAGCACGCGCACATCGATCGGGCCGGCCAGCCGGATCACCCGGTTGATCACCGAGCCGGATACCAGCTCACGCAGCCTGCTGCGGCTGGTCGGCCCCAGCAGGAGTTGCGTGGCGCTCTCCGTCCGGGCGAAGTCCACCAGAGCCCGCGCGACGTCGCTGCCGCTCACCTCCACGTAGGTGCCGCGCAGCTCCCGGAGCAGTTCCCGTTGCGGCGCCAGGCCCGGCGGCTCGCGCTCGACCGTGCCGTCGTCCAGGCGGACGTGCACGCCGAGGAGGTCCCCGTGGACCCGGGCCGCGGTGCGGGCTCCCCGGCGGATCAGGTGCTCGCCCTGCGGTGCGCCGTTGAGGGCGACCATGATCCGTTCCTTGGTCTCCCAGGGCGCCCGGATGCCGTGCCGGGCCCGGTAGTCCGCCAGCTCCTCCTCCACCCGGTCCGCGAGCCACAGCAACGCCAGTTCCCGCAGGGCGCCCAGGTTGCCGGCCCGAAAGTAGTGGTCCAGCGCCACGTCGATCCGGTCCGGCGGGTAGACCTCCCCCTGCGCCATCCGGGTGCGCAGCGCCTGCGGGCTGAGGTCGACCAACTCGATCCGGTCGGCGGCCCGGACCACGTCGTCCGGGATCGTCTCGCGCTGGGCGACGCCGGTGATCTGCTCGACGACGTCGTTCAGGCTTTCCAGGTGCTGGATGTTGAGCGTCGTCGCCACGTCGATCCCGGCGTCCAGCAGCTCCCGCACGTCCTGCCAGCGCTTCTCGTTCCGCCCGCCGGGCACGTTGGTGTGGGCGAGCTCGTCCACCAGCGCGAGCGCCGGGCGGCGCGCCAGCAGTGCGTCCAGATCGAGCTCCGTCAGCTCCACGCCCCGGTACGACACGGGCCGCCGGGGCAGCACGGGCAGGTCCCTCAGCTGGTTCTCCGTCCCGTGCCGGCCGTACGTCTCGACCAGGCCGACCACCACGTCCAGCCCCTCGCCGCGCAGCCGCCGCCCCTCCCGGAGCATGGCGTACGTCTTCCCCACCCCCGGCGCCGCTCCCAGGAACACCCGCAGCTTCCCGGCCACCGCCGTCCCGCCGTCTCTCTCCGTCTCCGGTTCCATGTTCCGCCCTAGCCGACGTGGACGCGCGGGCGCCGGGAACGGTCCGGCTCCGCCTCGCGCAGCACCTCGCGGGTGACCGGGGCCACCTCGCCCTGGCCGAACAGGAAGAAGCGCAGGAAGTGGCCGACCGGGCCGCCTTCGGTCCACTCGAAGTAGATGTGCGGGATCTGCCCCGTACGGTCCCGGATCGTCATCAACAGGGCCGCCAACGCGTTCGGGACGCTGGAGCTCTCCAGCGACAGCACCCGGTAGCGGTCGTGCAGGACCTCGCCGCGCACGTCCAGCACCGCCTCGAACTCGGACGGGTCCCGAACCGTCACCTCGACGAAGACCAGGTCGACGTCGGCCGGGATGTCGTGGTGCTCCCGGAGCTCCCGCTTCTTCTCCTGGTACTCCGCCAGGTCACGGCTGTTCGGCTCGTTGGCGATCAGCCGCATCGGCCGGTAGGTGTAGTCGCGAACGAACCGCTCGGCCGCCTCGTCCAGCACCACGTCGGTGACCCTCAACTCGAACGCCCGCCTGAGCCTGGAGAGGAAGGAGACCAGGATGATCCCGCCGATGAAGCAGGCGCCGATCTTCACCCCGTCCGGACGTTCGGCGATGTTCGTGCCCGTCGTGTACAGGAACACCGCCGCGATCACGGCGAAGCCGATGGTCCAGTTGCGCTGCCGAGCCTTGTGCGCGGCGATGGTGACGGCAATGGCGGCCGAGGAGATCAGCACCAGCACGCCGGTCGCGTACGCGCCGCTCTGGGCGTCCACGTTCGCGTCGAAGATCCAGGTGACCAGGAACCCGATCAGCGTCAGCACGATCACCATCGGCCGCACCGCCCGTGCCCAGTGGGGCGCCATGCCGTAGCGCGGCAGGTACCGGGGCAGCAGGTTGAGCATGCCGGCCATCGCGGAGGCGCCGGCGAACCAGAGGATCGCGATGGTCGACAGGTCGTAGACGCTGCCGAAGCCGCTGCCCAGGTTCTGGTGGGCCAGGTAAGCCAAGGCGCGGCCGTTGGCCTGCCCGCCCGCCTCGAACGCGGCCTTGGGGATCAGGACCGTGGTGATGAAACTCGTCGTGATCAGGAACGCACTCATGATCAGCGCGGCGGTGGTGAGCAGCTTGCGCGCGCCGCGGATCCGACCGACGGGCTTCTCTTCGGTGTCCTCGGGATCGCCCTCGATGTGCGGCATCACCGCGACGCCGGTCTCGAAGCCGGACAGACCCAGCGCCAGCTTCGGGAAGACGATCAGCGCGACGCCGATCATCGCGATCACGTTGCCGTGCTCGGCGGTCAGCGCGTCCGCCCAGTCCGTGACCACGTCCGGGTTCTCCAGCACGTGCCAGAGCCCGTTCACCACGACGACGACGTTGAGCGCCAGGTAGACCACGACCAGGACGACCGCCAGGCCGATCGCCTCGCTGAACCCCTTGAGGAAGACCGCGCCAAGCAGGGCGACAAGGATCAGCGTGATCAACATCTGCTTGCCGGACAGCGCGCTGTGCAGACTCGGGTTCTCCACCAGGTGCGCGGTCGCGTCCGCCGCCGACAGGGTAATGGTGATCATGAAGTCCGTCGCCGCGAACCCCAGCAGCGCCAGCACGAACAGCTTCCCCTGCCAGAACGACAGCAGCCGCTCCAGCATCGCGATCGAGCCCTCACCGTGCGGGCTCTCCTTCGCGACCCGCCGGTAGACCGGCAGCGCGCCGAACAGCGTCACGATCACCAGCACGACCGTCGCCACCGGCGACAGCAGCCCGGCCGCGAGAGCCGCGATGCCGGGCTGATAACCGAGCGTCGAGAAGTAGTCCAGGCCGGTCAGGCACATCACCCGCCACCACCGCTGGCCCTTGTGCTCGACCGGCGCCTCCGCGTGCGGCCCCGGATACTGCTTGGCCATGTCGGCCAGGCCCTCCAGCAGCCACGCCCGGAACCTCGTCCGCCGCGTCGACGCAGCCGCACCCGACGAACTCACCCTGCGCCCCTGTCCACGTCCCCGAACCGGCGCCACCGAGGCGGCGGCAGGGCGCAAGGCTACGCGACAGCCGCTCCGCTTCCTGGAACCGTCCACGCGGGTTCGCCCCGTTGGCGCAGCGGCCGACAGACGCCCACTCAGCGCGTACCGTCTCCGGAATCAACACCTCGTCAAGATGCGGGGAGAGACGCATCAAGGTCGCGGCGTCAGGCCTTCGACGCGTCGCGTCCTCCGCACCGACCCGCTAGCGTGGGCCGCTTCCCGGCCGAGATCCGATCGAGGAGCACAGCGCCGTGTCCGACGACTTCGCTCACCGGCACGTTCCCACCGAGTACTCGGAGCAGGTCGCCGAGGCGGTCGCGCGGCAACGGTTGGGCGACCATCGGGCGACCTACCTTCCGACCCTGCCCTCGCCGACTGTTCAGCGGTCGGACCTCGTCACCGTGTCCGTGCTCCTCGCCCTGCTGGTGTCCGCCGGCATCGCCCTGGCTCGTACGTCTCCCGCCTTACTCCTCGTCTTCCTGCCGCCCGTCGCGGTCCTCCTGCTCTTCAGGGTCCTGCGCGAGAGGCACAACAGGAGTACCAGGAAGAACGCCGGCCTTCACCTCCACGAGCACGGCCTGGTCGTCGTCGTAGGGGGCAAGCTCAGGGCACTGCGGTGGGACACGATGACGGTGCACCAGAACATCGGCCGTTACCACACCTTCGGCCGGAGCAACCGCGTCAAACACGCCTACACGTTACGTGACGGCGAAGGCCAGGAAATCACCCTCCGCGAAGGGTTCCCGAACCCCGAAGACTGGGGTCCACGAATCCAGCAGGCCGTGACCGAGGCGCAGCTGGCGGACGCGCTCATCGCACTCCGGGCAGGCAAAACCATGCCGTTCGGCGGCTTCCTGGTGAGCCGGAGCGGCGTGGCGGCGGGGCGGAAACAGGTCTCCTGGTCGCAGGTGCAAGGCGTCCACACGAGGCGGGGACTCGTCCGCATCGAGGCCGCCGGGAAGCCGACCAACCTGACCGGCGACCCGGTATGGATGTTCCCGAACCTGCAGCTCTTCGCCGCACTGGTCGAGCAGCTACGCCGGTAGCCGGTTCCCGTCCGGTCCGACGGCAGGCCACCCTCGCCGCTCTCACCCCGCGCGGCAGGATGTCCGCCTTCGGCGCCGTCACCGGGGTCGACGGGCTCGTGCCCATCACCAGCCTGCTCGCCGGGTCGAAGGCCGTCAGCGGCTTCTGGCTCCCGAACCTCTACCCCTCGCGCACGCACCTCAAGGACTCGATGTCCGCGCTGTTCGCGGCGGTCTCCGACGGCTGGCTCAAGCCGCTCAACGGCCCGGTCTACAAGCTCGGCCAGGCCCGCCAGGCCCACCACGACCTCACCGCCCGCCGCACCACCGGCAAGGTCGTCCTTGACGTCGATTGTTGACCGAGCGCCCACCCTCACTTCGCGCTTGCCCGCACCCGACGGGGTAATCGCAGGACGCCGCCCTCGCGCCGCCGAACGGCGCGATGAGGTGTGCGTTCAGGACCCGGACGGCAGCGTGCCGGTCCTGGCCCTCGATCACCGATCACCTCCCGATGCGGAGACCGCGGCTTGGCCGTCCCCGGTCTCCTGCTCCGCCCAGACCAGCGGGTGGGCGCCGGCGTGCCGGGCGAAGGCGTCCTTGCCCTGGTGCAGCACCAGGAGCAGGCGGCAGATCGGCGCCCATGTACTGGTGCCGAACGAGGGAGGCATGCGAAGGCTCCTGTCATGTCGGTGAATCCGTCATGAACAAGGTCGAGCCGTTGCAAGTCCAGAACTAACACAACTCTGTATCAGTCCGCCGTCACATCCCGATCCAGGAGGCGAAGTTCGACATTGGCTCCGGGAGTCGCCGCTGTGCTCGCAGCAGCCCGGCCATCGTCTCGCGCACGGTGGGGCTGTGCCGAGACAGCTGCGGAGCGAGGCGGCGCCCTCCACCACCGGCCTGAAGGTCACCTGCGGCCCGGTCGCCGAGCCCGCCACCGAAGAGGTCTGCGCCCACCTCGACGGCCGCCGCATCGCCACCGGCCAGACCAAGTTCGGCGCGGTGATCGGTGACGGCGTGATCGTCCCCGCCGGCACCGTGCTCCAGCCCGCCACCCTCATCGGCGCCCACACCACCCTCTACCCCCGAACCCAGATCGGCGGGTTCTTCCCCGCCGGAAGCCAGGGAAGGTGACCATGACCGCCACCACGACCACCGACCGGCTCACCCTGCGGATCACCGGCGGCCACCCGCTGCTACGCCGCCGCCATCCTCGCCGACCGGCCGCTCACCCTCGCCGGTGCCCCCGCGATCCTCGACACCGGCGTCTGCGCCGAGATCCTCCACCGCACCGGCACCCGAGCCACCATCAGCGACGGCGAGTTCGAGACCCGGCCTGCCGACTCCTACTTCCCGGTCATCCCGGACGACCTCGGGCGTCGCATCCGCACCACCGCGGTCATGGCAGCCGCCCTGCTGGCCCGCACCGGCAAGGTCACCTTCCCGCTGCCCGGAGGCGACGCCTTCTGCGCCCGCTACATCGACCTGCACCTGGCCGCCATGGAAGCCGCCGGCGCCGAGGTCGAGGTCAACCGGGGACGCGTTCGTGCCCGTTTCCTTGACTCGAAGCGCCTGCCGTTCATCACCACCGTCAGCACCAAGAAGTGGGGCCCGAGCCTGGGAGCAACGGTCACCGCGATGCTGCTGGCCGCCCGCACCCCCGGCACCTCGTCGATCCTCGGACCGAGCATCGAACCCGAGGTCACGGTCACCGCCGAGTTGCTCGCCCGCTCCGGCGTCGGCATCACCTGGCAGGGCAACGAGGCCCTGCACGTCACCGGTACCGACCACATCGCCGGCGGCGTCTTCCGGGTGCCGCCCGACCGGCTGGAGGCCGCCACCCTGGCGCTCGCGGCTGCGATCACCGGAGGAAGCGTCCACCTCGACGCCTTCCCGCCCGACGGATTCCCGGCGGGCCTGGTGTCGGTCTTCGCCGACGCCGGGATCCTCCTCACCGCCGAGCATGGCGGAACGACGGTGACCGTGCCGGAAGGGCTGCGAGCGGTGGAGATGGCCACCGGCCCCCACCCGGGTTACCCGACCGACGTCCAGCCCCAGCTGACCGCCGTCCTCACCCAGGCCGCCGGACCGTCGCGGATCGACGAGCGGATCTACAGCCGGCGCGACAGCCACCTCGCCGCGCTGCGGGCGTTCGGCGCGGCCGTCAACGCGGAGGGACCGGCGATCACCGTCGAGGGGCCGTCTCGCCTCCTTGCCGCTGACGTGGCGGGCGAGGACATCCGGGCCGTGACGGCTCTCATGCTCGCCGCCTTGGCCGCCGAGGGCACCTCTACGATCCGTGGCATGTACCACCTCCGGCGCGGCTACGGCGACCTGCCGCCCAAACTGGCCGCGCTCGGTGCCGATCTGACGATCAACCAGGAGCTTCCGTGACGACCACCCGACTGTGGAACCCGGACACTATCGCCGAACTGCGCCAGTGCCTCGACCTGTTGGTCGACGACGGCGCCCTGCCCGGCGGCGTCATCGCCCATGGCACCCGAAATGACCTGCCCGCCTTCACCGCCTCCGGCCTCGTCGCGCCCGAGTGCGGGGACGCCCGCCCCGGCCCGGACACGCTCTACGACGCCGCGTCGCTCACCAAGGTGCTGTCCACCTGGCCGCTGATCGGCCTCGCCGACGGCATCTCCGTGGACACGCCGGTCCGAGACCTGCTGCCCGGCGTGCCGGAGCAGGCGCCCGGCGCGAACGTGACGGTCGGACAGATCCTCGCTCACACCTCCGGCCTGCGGGCCGAGACCCGCCTCGACCAGTACCGAGGCCGTACCGAACACCTGGCCGAGCTGATCTGCGACGAACCGCTGACCGCCGGACCCGGTGCCGGCCACCAGTACATCAACCGCGGGTTCATCCTCCTCGGCCTCGCGCTCGCCCACGTCCACGGCCGCCGCCTGGACGAGCTCGCCGCCGACCTCTGGCAGTCCCTCGGCATGACCCGCACCACCTACGGACCCGTCAGCCGGTCCGCCGACGTCGCCCCGACCGAGCAGCGCCTCCCCGGTGGCCCTCGCCTGTGGGGCATCCCGCACGACGACAACGCCACCCTGCTCGGCGGCGTCGCCGGCCACGCCGGGGTCTTCACCACCCCGGCCGACCTGGCGAAGTTCGCGGACCGCCTCCTCACCGCATATGACGACGGGCACGGCCTGGGGGCCTGGCTGCGCACCAGCATGGAGCCGAAGACCGAGATCGAGCCCGGCCTCCACCGGGGCCTGGCCTGGATCCTCGCCGACGACGGCCGGGTCGCCTACCACCACGGCTTCACCGGCACCAGCCTCTACCTCGCCCCGGCCACCGGCCGTTACCTGGCCATCTGCGCCAACGCCGTCTACCACCACCAGGACAACCGCACCCGCCTCGCCCCGCTCCGCAACCTCGCACTCAAGGCCGTCACCGCCGACTGAGAGGACCCCTGCCGTGCCCCAGGTCACGCTCGCATCGCTGACCACCCTCCGGCTCGGCGGGCCCGCCGGGACCGTCCTGAACCTCTCCGACCCCGCGGACTGGCCCGACACCGCCCGTGCGATCAGCGCCCAGGAGCGCATGGTCGTGGAGTCCACCGAGGCGGCCCGAGCAATCCATCAGCGCGGGCGGGGCTGGCGTGGCCGTCGCGGCAGCGGGACGGTGGAGGCGCGTGCGAGTCTGCGGAATGGGGCGTGCAGCCCGCGACCCGCCGGCCAGCCGCGCGCTCTTCGCCGACCACGACTACGAGTTCTACCGCTCCCTCGGCGCACTCGGCCTGGTCGACGCCTACCGCCGAACCCACGGAGGGCATCGACCTCACCTGGTACGGACCCCAGGGAGGCCAGCGCCTCGACCACGTCTGACCGGACCCGCCCGCGCCCGCTGAGCACTCGGCCTCGACCGACGAGCCGGCTGTCGTCAAGGAGTCGCCAAGACCCGATCCCCGGGCGTCATGGTTCTGTCAGCGGTTGTCCGCCCGCAGCGGCTGCGGACTTCACTGGACGTGCGGGCCGACAGCAGCCCGCACGATGAAGGAGTTGAACGGCCATGACCGGCGCCACGCGTGTGATCGTCGGACTCGACGGGTCCTTGGGCAGTCTCGCCGCCCTGCACCGCGCGGTGACGGAGGCGACCGCGCGCAGAGCGGTCCTCGTGCCGGTGACCGCCTGGCAGCCGTCCGACACGGACGGACTGCGCCCGCTCTCCGAGCTGGAACACGCAGCCCGCCGACGCCTCGACACCGCCTTCGAGCAGGCCTTCGGCGGCTACCCCGCCCACCTGGTCGTCCACCCCGTGGTTGTCCGCGGCGAGGCCGGCCCCGCCTTGGTCTCCGCCGTGACCTCCCCGAGTGACCTGGTCGTGGTCGGCGCCGCCGGCCACGCACGGTTGCGGCACGCCCTGCACGGATCCGTCGCCCACTACTGCCGTACGCACGCCGGGTGCCCGGTGGTCACCGTCCGACCGTCGGACCTGCTGCGCAGCCTGGAGTCCGCCGCCCGAAGCGGCGCGCCGATCCCCCTCGCCACTGGGGTGCGGCGGGCCGCCTAACCGGGGCTTGCCGCCACGGCCCGGCGGAGGCCGAAGACGAAGGTCGTACCGCCGCCGGGGGTGCTCTCGACGGTCAGCTCGCCGCCCATCGCCTCGGTGAAGCCCTTGGCGACGGTCAGGCCGAGCCCGACGTCCGCGACCCGGCCGCCGGGCCCGTAGCGGCTGCGGTGGAAGGGCTCGAAGAGGTGCTCGCGCTCCTGGTCGCCGATGCCGGGGCCGTGGTCGACGACCCGCACGTCCACCCGGTCCGCCACGGCGCCCGCGTCCACCCGGACCGGGGCGCCGGGCGGTGACCAGGTCAGCGCGTTGGCCAGGACGTTCGCCAGCGCCCGCTCCAGCAGCCCGGCGTCGGCCTCCACCCGCGGGAGCCCCTCGGGGAGGTCGAGGACCACGGGCGGGCCACCGGACGGGAGGCTGCCGACGGCCGCGACCAGGACGTCCGCCAGGTCGGTCGGCCAGAGGGTCACCGGCACCCGCCCGGCCTGGAGGCGGCTCAGGTCGAGCAGGTTGGCGACCATGCGGTTCAGCCGGTCCGCCTCGGCGTCGATGATCACCGAGAGGTGGCGGACGTCCTCCGGCGGCCAGTCGACCTCCTCGGAACAGAGACTCGAAGCCGACGCCTTGATCCCTGCCAGCGGCTCGCGCAAGTCGTGGGCCACGGCCTCCAGCAGGGTGGCGTGCAGGGCCAGCTCCATGATCCCCCGGTGCGGGGCGCAGAGCACGACCGCACCGGCAGACGGGCGAGCAGCAGGTCCGCCGCCGACCTGGCCGACACCATCCACCCGCCTTGCCCGACGCTACGTCAGAAGAGTCAGCAAGAGGTCAGCATCCATCCGAGCAGACCCTGTCAAACGCTCTCGAACATGAGAACCGAGAAGGCCTCACCTCAGCTGCTCGCGCACCACCGGCGACCCCCTGAACCACCCCTCGACCCGTCGGCCGGGCAACACCCCTACATGCCGGTCAGCAGAGACCGTACGCATGCCCGCTGCCGACGTTCGCCCAGGTCAGCGGCTCCGCCCGCGCAGCTTGAGCGGGAGGTCGGGCAGCTCGGGCGCACGCAGCCGGGCCCCGTCGTAGCCCTGGACTTCACCGAACCGGGAGCCCTTCTCCCAGTCGGTTCGTGCCTGTACGATCTCGTCACCGGATCGGCCGATGAAGTTCCACCACATGACGATCTTCTCGTCGAAGGGTTCCCCGCCGAGGAGGAGGACGGCGGCGTCGGTGTGGGCGTGGAGCGGGAGGTGGGGGCGGCCGCAGCCGAGGTAGAGCATGGAGCCGGGTTCGACGGGGACGCCGTCGACGTCGACGCGGCCGGACATGGCGAGGACGGCGTACTCGAAGTCGGGGACGAGGGGGAGCCGGAGGTCCGCGCCCTCGGTGAGGGCGAGGTCGGCGCCGACGAGGGGGGTGTGGGTGGTGCCGGGCGAGATGGCGGTGTCGAGGGTGCCGAGGATGACGGTGGCGCGCAGGCCCGGGGCGGTGACGACGGGCAGGTCGGGGTGGTGCTCGAAGGTGGGGGCGGTGTGCCGGTGGGCGTCCGGGAGGGCGACCCAGAGCTGGGCGCCGTGCAGGTGGCGGGCGTGCGGCCGCGGGGACTCCTCGGAGTGGGAGATCGCCCGGCCGGAGGTCATCAGGCCCAGTTCGTACGGCCGGACGGTCTGCAGGCTGCCGAGGCTGTCGCGGTGCAGCACCTCGCCCTCGTGGAGCCAGCTGACCGTCTGCAGGCCCATGTGCGGGTGCGGCGGGACCTGCATGCCGGGCTCGTCGGCGATGTCATCCGGGCCGTAGTGGTCGACGAAGCACCAGGCGCCGACCATCCGCCGGCCGAGGTTGGGGAGCAGGCGGCGGACCACCGTGCCTCCACCGAGCGGGAATTGACGTGGTGCCAACAGTTCCTTCACCGGGCCGCTACTGGCCTCGCGGCCGCAGGCGGTCGGGGTGGGCTTGAGGTCGAGGTTGCTCATCGCGGTTTCCACCACCGTACGAGGAAGGCCGGGCGGAGAGGGGTTCGTCGTCACCGATCATCCGTCACGGTCCGACGTTCCTCCACCCGCGCCCGGCCATCCGGCGGTCGGCGACTCGGCGACTCGGCGACTCGGCGACTCGGCGACCGCCGTGAGCTGCGGCGGCTCAGTGCCGGCAAGCCCACCAGGCGTCCGCCGAGGCCTTGCCGGCGAGGTCCCGCAGGTTGCGGACCGCCTTCGCGGGGTCCTCCGCCCCGTACACCGCCGAGCCGGCCACGAACACGTCCGCGCCCGCCTCGGCGCAGCGCTCGATGGTGCCGGCGGCGACGCCGCCGTCCACCTGCAGCCACAGCTCCAGGTCGTGCTTGGCGATCAGCTCCCGGGTGCGGCGGATCTTCGGCAGCATGATGTCCAGGAACGCCTGGCCGCCGAAGCCGGGCTCGACGGTCATGATCAGCACCATGTCGAGCTCGGGGAGCAGGTCCTCGTACGGCTCGATCGGCGTGCCCGGCTTGAGCGCCATCGACGCCCGGGCGCCCTTGGCGCGGATCTCGCGGGCGAGCCGGACGGGCGCGGCGGCGGCCTCGACGTGGAAGGTGACGGAGCCGGCGCCCGCCTCGACGTACTGGGAGGCCCAGCGGTCCGGGTCCTCGATCATCAGGTGGCAGTCGAGCGGGATGTCGGTGGCGCGGGCGAGCGACTCGACGATCGGGACGCCCAGGGTCAGGTTGGGCACGAAGTGGTTGTCCATGACGTCCACGTGCAGCCAGTCGGAACCCCGGACGGCCTCGGCCTCGTCGGCGAGCCGGGCGAAGTCCGCGGACAGGATGCTGGGGTTGATCTGGGCCATGACCGACTACCTTCACATGAGGGCTGGGGCGCCCCGGCAGCGGGCGCCTTGGCTCATCATCTCGCGCCGCACGGCCGCCGACCGCCTACCGCCGCCTGCACGTGACCGTCATCACACCCCGCCGGGGATTACCGGGGGCGCCGCTGTGGTCATCAGCCATGGAAGCGGTCCACGCACCCGCCGCAGCGGTCCAGGCACGGGCCGCGGCGGCGTGCGCCGGGCCGTCCCGACCAGCCGAGCTCCCGCTTCCACCCGGAGCTCCGTCCGAGGAAGGTCTTCCGATGGCCGATCTCGTCCACCCCGCCCGCGCACTGTGGTGGCTCTTCGAGCCGGTGCACGCCGTCACCTACTTCCTGCCCGAGGGGCGCGCCGCCTTCGAGGAGGCCGGTCTGCACGGCCGCCTGCACAGCTACTTCGCGAGCCGCTCGGCCCCGCTCGGCGCGGTGGACGCGACGCCCGTGGTCGCCGCGTTCTTCAACTTCTCCCCGGCGATGGTCGGGCGCGCGCTGCCGGAGGTGTGGACGCACGCGAGCCCGGAGGAGGCGCTGGTCGCCCGACTGAAGGGCTCGGCGGCGACGCTGGCCCGGCTGCTGGAGCACGTGAACCCGGAGCAGGTCGAGCTGGTCGCGGAGACCCTGGAGCAGGTCGCGTCCCGGCTGGACTGCGCGGGCCGGGTACTGGCCGCCGCCAACACCGCGCTCCCCCGGCCGACCGGCCTGTACGAGCGGCTCTGGCAGGCCGCCACCGTGATGCGCGAGCACCGCGGGGACGGCCACGTGGCCGCGCTGGTGGCGGCCGGGCTGGACGGCTGCGAGGCGCTGGTGGTCCGCTGCGCGATGGACATGCGGCGCGAGATGATCCAGCCGCTGCGCGGATGGACGGACGCCGAGTGGGAGGCGGCCGCGGAGCGCCTGGTCGAGCGCGGCTGGCTGACCGCCGCGGGCACGGTCACCGAACTCGGTCGGATCCGCCACCAGGCCGTCGAGGCCGCCACCGACCTGGCCGCCACCCGGGTGTGGGAGGACTACCCGCGCGCCGAACTCGACCGACTGGCAGCGGCGTTGAAACCGATATCGGCACTGTGTCGCAGCGAACTTCCGGTCAACCCGGCGGGGCTGCCCGACAACCCGTAGGCCGCCCGCTACTCCGCTTGCTCCGCTACTCGCCTGCTCCCCTAGTCCCTGCTCTGCTGCTCCCCTGCTCCGCTATTCCCCCGGCGGGCCGAGCACGATCCCCCGCCCGGCGTAGAACGCCCCGAACGACCGCCACGGCACGCGCGCGAAGGCCTGCGACTCCCCCGGGAAACCGGACGGGTTGTGGATCAGCAGCGCCGTGTCCGTGGCGCCCACCGCCAGCACCAGGTGGCCGCCGCGCCGTACCGGCTCCGGACCGCCCGGCTCCCGGATCGACGGGTGCACCGACACCATCACCAGCCGTCCGCGGGCCACCTCGGCCGACACCTCCTCGGGCGTCAACTCCCGGGCGTGCGCCGCGAGTCCCCACCGCCGCCGGACGTAGTCGGCGAACGGCAGGTGGATCAGCCCGCGCAGGCTCTCACCGTCCCGCACGTAGGCGCCCGCCGCCACGCACTCGCCCGCGAGCGCCATCGCCGTCGGTGTCACGCCCCACCAGTGCTCCAGCGCCATCCGCAGGCAGGCCACCCCGCACAGCCGCCACGACCACCACGCGTACTCCGTCGGGCCGGCCGCCCCGGACTGCCCCCAGCGCGGGTCCGCAGACGCGTCCAACCGCCCGTCGACGATCTCCCGCACCAGCTCCGGGGACTCCCACTGCGCCCGGTACGGCACCTCGTGCACCACCCGCGCCGGCCGCGCGGCGCTGCCCTGATCCACCATCCCCCGACGCTCTCACGCCGGGCGGCCGGACAACTCACGACACTCCCTGAGTATCCGTACTCAGGCGGCCGACCTGCGGCTTTCCGTACCGTGATCACGCGGTGGACAAGGACGGTCGAGGACGTGGGAGCAACGGTGAAGCAGGTCTTCCTGGGGGTACTGGCCCTACTGGCGACGGGCGCGACGATTCTCCTGGCGCCATGGGTCTACCTGGCGGTCGCCATGGGGCCGGACTCGCCCGATTCACCCGTCTCGCCGGCCACCGCCACCTACGCGCCCGTCGCGCCGTCCCCGACGGCTGTGTCCCCGAGCCGCTTCCCGGCGCCGGCGGAGTCTCCCGCCCCGCCGGTCTCGCTCGACCGGTAGGCCAGCCGCTGCGTCGCGTGCCGTCCCCGCTTCTCCACCGGGAGCGCACCGGTGGCGCCGGCCAGACCGAACGGCGGCATGTCGAAGTAGATCGACTCGTACCCGCCCTCCGGCACGATGTACGTCTCGTGCCAGAGCCCGACGTGCCCGCGGGCCTTGCCCTCCCGCAGCTTGCGGTTGGCGATGCCCCACACGGTGTGGTGGAAGCCGTCCGGCGCGCTCGCGTAGCCGTACAGCCTCTCCTTCGACTCCCAGTACTGGACGACGTAGTAGGTGCGCGGCGAGGCGGTGAGCAGGATGCGGCCGAGAAGACCGCGCTCGGCGCCACGCTCGGAGCCGCGGCGCAGCTCGTACAGCATCCGGAACATCGCGAACATCACCGGGCCCCAGTGGTGCACGGCCCAGAACCGGTTGATCCGCATGCCGATGAGCAGCACCACGGTGTCGCCGGTGGCGGCGGCGGTGGTGTAGCCCCGCAGCGGCTTGGCGAACACCGAGCGGACGAACGGCGAACCCGTCCCTCCCGCACGTGATCCCGGACCCGTGGACATCCCGGCCTCCCCGCGCCGAACCCGCACCCCATGTAAGCGGTGATTACATCAGCGCACGATGACCCGGTCAAGGCTCGCAACCGCCACAATTCAGCTACTGCGCAGGTTGGTTGGCGATCCCCTGACGGAAGGTGTCCAGTACCTGCGCGGCCAGCTCCTCCGCCTTCTCGGTCGGCAGGTAGCCGTCCACGATCATCTGCGCCAGCCCGTACACCAGCGCCTGCCCGGCCAGCCCGACCAGCGCCGGATCCCCGGGACGCAACCGGCCCGCCTCCTGGTCCGCGGCGACCACATCCATCAACGCCCGGTCGATCCCGTCCAGTTGCTCCCGCAGCTCCGGCTCCCGCGAGGCCGCGAACACCCGCGAGCGCACCAGCTCGAACCGCCGCGGATGACGCACCGCGTACCGGACGAACCCCAGGCCGACCGCCCGCATCACCGACCCCCCGTCCGGCCCCCCATCCGGCCCGGCGGCCGCCACCTGCGCCTCCTGCCAGCGCACGAAGTCCGCCAGCACCCGGTCCGCCAACGCGGTCAACAGCGCCTGCCGGTCGGCGAAGTGCCGGAACGGCGCCCCCGCCGACACCCCCGCCCGCCGCGCCACCTCCCGCACACTCACCTTCTCCTGCCCCTGCTCGTCCAACACCTCGAACGCCGCCGCCACCAACGCCTCCGGCAACGCCCCGTGGTGGTACGCCCCCCGCTCCCCGACCCGTTCCCTCGTCTCCCTCATACCAGCCTTGCTACCACAGCCGGCCGGGCCCGGGAGTCGACGTCCCGCGCCCAGCCGGCGGCGGCACCGAACCACCCGGGCAGGTGGCCGAGCTGGTCCCGCGGATCCCCGCCGGCCGGACGATCCCCGCAATGCCCGGCCCCGGCCGCGCGACCGGGGTCGGTCGCACGACCGGGGCCGGCCGGGGGCGGGTGGCCTACCAGGCGTAGTCCTCCGGGGCGGGCTGGTGGCCCGGGAAGAGTTCGTCGAGGCGGTCGAGGGTCTTCCGGTCGAGTTCGAGGTCGAGGGCGGCGAGGGCGGCGTCGAGGTGGGCGGGGGTGCGGGGGCCGATGATGGGGGCGGTGACGGCGGGGCGGGAGAGGAGCCAGGCGAGGGCGAGGTCGGCGGGGTCGGTGCCGAGTTCGTCGGCGAAGTCCTCGTAGGCCTGGATGCGGTCGCGGTGCTTGGCGAGGAGTTCGTTCGCGTAGCCCGTGCCGCTGCGGTCGCGGGTGCCCTCGCGTTCCTTGCGCAGGACGCCGCCGAGCAGGCCGCTGCGCAGCGGCGACCACGGGATGAGCCCGAGGCCGTAGTGCTGGAGGGCGGGGATGACCTCGAGCTCGATCGCGCGGTCGAGCAGGTTGTAGAGGGACTGCTCGCTGACCAGGCCGAGGAAGTGGCGGGAGCGGGCGGCCTCCTGGGCCTGGGCGATGTGCCAGCCGGCGAAGTTGCTGGAGCCGACGTAGATGATCTTGCCTTGGGCGACCAGGATCTCCATCGCCTGCCAGATCTCTTCCCAGGGCGTGGCCCGGTCGATGTGGTGCATCTGGTAGAGGTCGATGTGGTCGGTCTGCAGGCGGCGCAGGCTGGCCTCGACGGCCTTGCGGATGGCGAGCGCGGAGAGCTTGCCGCCGTTGGGCCAGTCGCTCATGTCGGCGTAGGCCTTGGTGGCGAGGACGGTGCGCTCGCGGCGCCCACCGCCCTGGGCGAACCAGCGGCCGATGATCTCCTCGGTGCGACCCTTGAGGTTGCCCTCGCTGTCGCGGCCGTAGCTGTTGGCGGTGTCGAAGAAGTTGATGCCGCGGTCGTGGGCGGTGTCCATGAGACGGTGGGCGTCGGCCTCTTCGGTGTGCGGGCCGAAGTTCATGGTGCCGAGGCAGAGGCGGGAGACGGTCAGGCCGGTGCGGCCGAGGTGGGTGTACTCCATGGCGCCCCACCCAAGACCACGCCGACCCCCCTGTCCAGCACATTTCGCGGGCGCGCCGGAACCCCTGGTCACCGCCCGTGCGTGGCGAACTTCCGTACGGCGAGCGGCATGCAGAGCGCGAGCAGCACGGCGCTCCAGAGCAGCGCGGCGAGCGTGGCGTGCTGCGCCGGCCAGGCGGATCCGGGTGCCGAGGGGTTTCCGAAGAGCTCCCGGCAGGCCTGGACGACGGAGCTGATCGGGTTCCAGTCGGCGACGAAGCGCAGCCAGCCGGGCATGCCGACGGTCGGCACGTAGGCGTTGGTGATCATCGCCACCGGGAAGACCACGACGGAGAGTTGGCCGGCCGCCTCCTCCTTGCCGACGGTCAGGCCGAGCAGGGTGCCGACCCACGTCATCACGAACCGGAAGAGCAGCAGCAGTGCGAACGCCCCCGCGGTGTCGGCGAGTCCGTGCCGGGCCCGCCAGCCGGTGGCGAGCCCGACCAGTGCCAGCAGCGCCAGGACGACCGCGCTGACCAGCAGGTCGGCGAGGGTCTGTCCGAGCAGCAGACCGGTACGGGAGACCGGCATGGAGCGCAGCCGGTCGGTGACGCCGCGCCCGACGTCGCGGGCGGCGCCGACCATCGTGGGCATGATGCCGTTGGTGGCGACCATGGCGAACAGCCCGGGCATCAGGAACTCCCGGTAGTCGCCGCCGCCCGGCACCCGCATCGCGCTGCCGAAGACGTACCCGAAGACCACCACCATGATCACCGGGACGCCCAGCGAGGCGGCCAACAGGCCCGGTGAGTGGCGGTAGTTGAGCAGGATGCGGAGCATCGACGTCCAGGTGTCGGAGAGCAGCCGGCCGACGGTGGACGGTCGCGGGGCCGCGTACACGACGGTGGCCATCAGGCGGCCCTCCCGGCCTCGGCGGGCCCTCCGACCTCAGCGGGCTCGGCGGGCGCCCCGGCCTCGGCGGACTCGGCGGGCTCGGCGGGGGCCCCGCCCGACCGGCCGGTCAGCGCCAGGAAGACGTCGTCCAGCGACGGAGTCCGCACCGCGACGTCCTGCGCGACGACCCCAGCCCCGTCCAACTCCCGCACCAGCGAGGGCAACAGGACGGACACGCCGGGGGCCGTCAGCACCGTGACGGTCCGCTCGGCGACGTCCACCTGCGCGTCGCCGCCCGTCATCGCGGACAACACCACGGCGGTGGAGGCGAGCTGACCGGGCGTGGCCAGGGTGACGGAGACCTGACTGCCGATCGCCGCCTTGAGCCGGTCCGGTGGGCCGGTGGCGATGGCGGCGCCGTGGTCGACGACGACGATGTCGTCGGCGAGCCGGTCGGCCTCCTCCAGGTACTGGGTGGTGAGCAGGACGGTGGTGCCGCCGTCCGCCAACTCCTTGACGGTGTCCCAGATTTCCTGGCGGCTGCGCGGGTCGAGCCCGGTGGTCGGCTCGTCCAGGAAGAGTACGGGCGGGCTGGTGACCAGGCTGGCGATGAGGTCGAGGCGCCGGCGCATGCCGCCGGAGTAGGTGCGCACCAGCCGGTCGGCGGCCTCGGCGAGGCCGAAGCGGGTCAGCAGTTCGTCGGCGCGCGCCCGGGCCCGGCGGGCGCCCAGGCGGTGCAGCCGGCCGAGCAGGTGGAGGTTGTCGCGGCCGGTGATGCCCTCGTCGACGGCGGCGTGCTGCCCGGCGAGGCCGATGGAGCGTCGGACGTCCTCGGCGGCGCGGACGACGTCGTGTCCGGCGACCCTGGCGGTGCCGCGGTCGGGGGCGACCAGGGTGGCGAGGACGCGGACGGCGGTGGTCTTGCCGGCGCCGTTGGGGCCGAGGAGGCCACAGACGGTGCCGGCGGGGACGGTGAGGTCGAGGCCGCGCAGGGCCTGGGTGGCGCCGAAGCGTTTCGCCACGCCCGCCATCTCGATGGCGGGCCGGGTGGTGTCGGACATGGCTCTGCCCTTCTCTAAGTACAGCGTACGTAGAAGCGAATGCGGACGCAATCGTACTACGTACGACGTACGTATCTAAGGGGTCGATCCGGAAGCGTCTCTAAGATGGGAGAGCGAGGTGATCTTCCAGTGCCGTCCAGCAAGACCCCCACCGGCTCCGAGAGCCGAAAGAGCCCCGACGCTGCGCAGCAGCCGGGCAGGCCCACACCCCCCGAGGCCCCAGAACTGATCTGGCTGCGCCCCGAGCGCACCGGCCGCGGCCCGCGCCCGGCCCACAGTCGCGACTCGATCGCCGCCGCGGCCATCGGGATCGCCGACGCCGAGGGCCTGGACGCGGTCTCCATGCGCCGGGTCGCGGCGGCGCTCGGCGCGGGCACGATGTCGCTCTACAACTACGTTCCGAAGAAGGAGCACCTGCTCGACCTGATGCTCGACGCGGTCACCGGCGAGTACCGGCTGCCGCCCGCGCCGAGCGGCGACGTCCGGGCCGACCTCGCCGACCTCGCCCACCAGCAGCTCGACATCTCCCGCCGCCACCCCTGGCTGCCCGCGCTGCTGCTGGCCCGTCCCAGCCTCGGCCCCAACGCCCTGCGCTACACCGACCACTTCCTGGCCGTCACCGCCCCCACCGGCCTCGGCGGCGGAGCCCGGATGGAGGCGATGGCACTGTTCAACGGGTTCGTCACCCAGTTCGCGCAGTACGAGCAGACGGCGGCTGCGGGCGCCAAGTGGCAGGCGGAGCTGGTCGGTTACCTCAGCCAGGCGGCGATGAGCGGCGAATTCCCGCACCTGGCGCAGGCATTCGCCACCGCCGGCCCGCCCGCCGACCCGGACAGGGCCTTCGACCGCACGCTGGACCGGGTGATCTCCGCCATCCTGACACCCACCGGCGCCATCTGACGGATCGTCAGTTCGCGAAGGCCTCCCGCGGCAGCACCCCGGCCACCCGCCCGTCCACCAGCACCAGGACGGCCGGGTGGCCACCCCCGCCGGCCTGCCCGGCCTGCCCCACCTGCCCGGTCGGCCCCGCCAGGGCCGCCCGCGCCTCGGCCGGCGACTGCCCGACGCCCACCGTCGGCAGCGCCGACCCGAGCAGCGCGCCCAGCGGATCGCCCGGCTTGGCACCGCCGTCCGCGAGCGCCGCCGCCAGCACCTCCCGCGACACCGAGCCCACCACCTCCGTCGCGCTCACCCCGAACGGGCGCGCCGCCCGCGCCAGCACCGCCGGTGCCACGCCACCCGGCACGGCCCGCAGCGCCTCCACCGCCTCGCCTACGGTCGCGTCGGCGGGGACCGTCACCGGCGGGCCCGCCGCCTCCAGCGCCTCCCGCACCGCCGTCTCCCCCGGCTCCTCCAGGAAGCCCCATTCCCGCATCCACACGTCGCTGTGCACCTTGGACAGGTACGAGCGTCCCGAGTCCGGCAGCAGCACGACCACCAGGTCGTCCGGGCCCAGCCGCCGCGCCACCCGCAGCGCCGCCGCCACCGCCGTGCCCGAGGACGGGCCGGCCAGGATGCCCTCCTCCCGTGCGAGCCGGCGTGCCGTCAGCAGCGATTCGCGGTCCGGGATCCGTTCGAAGGAGTCGACCACCTCCGAGCGGTAGGCCTGCGGCCAGCGGTCCTCGATCGTCTCGGGGTGGAGGAAGTGCCCGATGCTCTCGACGAACCACGGGCTGCCGTCCCCGCCTCCGTACGAGGAGGACTCCGGGTCCGCGCCGACCACGGTCACCGCGCCGCCGGACACCTGCTGCAGGTACCCGCCGGTGCCGGTGACGGTTCCGCCGGTGCCGACGCCCGCGACGAAGTGGGTCACCCGGCCGCCGGTCTGCTCCCAGATCTCGGGACCGGTGGTCCGGACATGGGCATCGGGATTGGCCAGGTTGTCGTACTGGTTGGCGAGCCAGGCCCCGGGAATCTCCGCGGCGAGCCGCTGGACCACGTTGAACAGGTGCCGCGGATCCTCCCGCGGCACGGTGGTCGTGGCGCGCACCACCTCCGCGCCGTACGCCCGCAGGATGTCCGACTTCTCGGGCGCCGACTTCTCCGACACCCCGGCGATCACCCGGTACCCGCGCCGCCGCCCGACGATGGCCAGGCCGATGCCGGTGTTGCCGGAGGTCGCCTCGATGATCGTCCCGCCGGGCTTGAGCAGACCGTCCCGCTCGGCGGCCAGGACCATGGACAGCGCGGCGCGGTCCTTGACGCTGCCGCCGATGTTGAGGAACTCGGCCTTGGCGTAGATCGGCGCCGCGATGCCGGCACCGAGCCGGGCGAGCCGGATCAGCGGCGTCCCGCCGATCGCGTCGAGGACGGATTCGTGCACTGCGGTCATCCTGGGCTCTCCTTCATCCGGTGCGGCGCGTGGGGACGTCCCGACCGAGCCTTCCCACACCCGCGCCCCGCCAGCCATCCCACAGCCACACCGGCACCCGCACCCACACCCAGACCCCGCCGGTCGGCCGGCCGGCCGACCGCGAGTCGACCTCGGTCAGTACCCCTGCGGGTGCTTCGACAGCCACTCGCTGTGCCGCTCCTTCAGCCGGTCGCGCTCCTGCGTCGTGGTCAGGAAGACGTCCGCGCCGCCGTCGTACGGGTGGTAGACCCGCAGGAGTTCGGTGTCCGTGATGATCACACCGGCCACCTCGTCGTCGGCGACCCGTCGCAGCAGCCCGTCGAGGCAGCCGCGCCGCCACGGGCGCTGCTCGACGAAGGCGTGGCGGTGGATCCAGAATTCCGGGTCGGGGTCGTCCGTCTGCTGCCAGCTCCGCCAGTGGGTCGTTCCCGGGCGCGCGGCGGGGGCGGGCGGCTCCGACGTCCACTCCGGCGTGATCACGTACACCTCCGTGCCGGCGAACAGCTCGTCCAGCACGGTGTTGTAGCGCTCCAGCACGATCGCGTACTCGCGCTCGTCGTCGGGGTAGCGCTTGGACTCCGGCAGGCTGTGGAAGCGCACCCAGACGTCCCGCCCCTCCGCGTAGAGCCCGTTCCCTACGGGCTCGCAGCCCGGCCACCGCCGCTGCCAGAGCGCGGTCAACGCCTCCCGGTCCACCGGACCCCCTCCGTCGCTTCTCCTCCGGTTCTGCTCCGGATCGCCCGCGAGTCTGTCACACCCACCCCTCCAGCCCCGGCGTGGTGAAATCCCCTCGTCACGGCCGCCCGGCTCCCGTACCGTGGTCCGGTCGCTGATCTTGAGGGCAGAACGGGGCTCCACACCATGCAGCAGTACCAGGGCTGGGCCGACGAACGCTTCGGCGCCGTCGCGGATGCCTTCGCGCGCAACTTCGCCGAGTTCCCCGAGCTGGGCGCCGCCGTCACGGTGTTCGCCGGCGGCCACAAGGTGGTCGAACTGTGGGGCGGCACGGCCGACGAGCGCACCGGCCGGACCTGGACGCAGGACACCGTGGTGCCGGTCTTCTCGTGCGCCAAGGGCCCGGTGAGCATCTGCGCGCACCTGCTCGCCCAGCAGGGCCGGCTCGACCTGGACGCGCCGATCGCCCGCTACTGGCCCGAGTTCGCGCGGAACGGCAAGCAGTCGATCACCACCCGGATGATCCTCGGCCACCGCGCCGGCCTCCCGGCGCTGGACGCGGTGCTCTCCTTCGAGGAGATCGCCGCCTGGGAGCCGGTGATCCGGGCGATCGAGGCGCAGGAGCCGCTCTGGGAGCCGGGCACGGCCTACGAGTACCACGGCCATGTGTTCGGCTTCGCGGTCGGCGAGCTGATCCGCCGGATCACCGGTCTGACCCCCGGCGCGTTCCTGCGCAAGGAACTCGCCGAGCCGCTCGGCCTGCCGGTCTGGCTCGGCCTGCCCGAGGGCGAACTCCCCCGCCTGGCCCGACTGGTGGAGGCCGAGGGCCGCCGTCCGATGCCCGGCCCGGAGCACCTGCTCACCCGGATCGTGACGATGAACGGCGCCCTGGTCTTCCCCGGCCTGGACGTGCCGCACGGCTGGAACGACCCGGCCCTGCACGCGATCGAGCTGCCCGGCGCGGGCGCCGTCGCCTCCGCCACCGGCCTCGCCGGCCTGTACGCCGCGGCCGTCACCGGCCTGGACGGCGGCGAGCGGCTGCTCTCGCCCGACACGGTCACCGACGCGGTGCGCGAAGTCTCCTCCGGCACGGGCTTCCTGGGCTTCGACATGGGCGCCCGCTGGGGCTCCGGCGTACTGCTCGACTCCCCCGCCTTCCGCAGGCTGCTCGGCGGGCGCAGCTTCGGCAACGACGGCGCCGGCGGCCAGTTCGCCTTCGGTGACGACGAGTTCGGCATCGGCTTCGGCTACGTCGCCAACCGGATGATCGGCCACGGCGACGCCCGGGCGACCCGACTGATCGACGCGGTGCGCGGGTGCCTGGGATGACGGACTTCATGGCTGTCCTCACCGGCCTGGCCACCACCGGCAGCCTCGGCGAGCTGCGCTACGGCGCCTCGCTGCCCGAACTCGCCGCCCACTACGGCGATCCGTGGGACCAGGGCCGGATCCACCGCGAAAGCCGCTGGCCGCGCGCCTACCACTGGGGCGACGTGATGACGGTGTTCTGCCGCTGCCGCCGGCTCCACTCACTGTCCCTGTCGGCCTGGAATGACCAGCTCGAATTCCCCCGGCCGGGTGGCGAGTTGGTGACGCTCGACACCATCGTCACCGAGACCGAGCTGATGGCCGCGCTGACCGCCACCGGCCACACATGGCAGACGGTGACGTACGAGAACCTCACGGACCAGCGGAACCTGATCTTCGAGCCGGTCGAAGACGTCCACGTGGAGCTGGTCCTCAGCAACCGGCCCGACTACGACGAGCCGCCGCTGGAGGAGTTCAGGCTGTACAAGGTGATCCTGTGGGGCTACGAGCACGACGACTGCGCCGAGCCGGACCCCACCCAGCCCGCCGACGGCTGGGGTACGGGCGACCACTGAGCACCGCACGGCCGCACCGGTGGCGGGCCGTCCGGGAGACCCCGACCGGCGACGGGCCGTTCCCACCCCCGTGTGGAACGGCCCGTCGCCGGTCTTCCCCGAGTCCCCCGAGCTCGCGAGCCCCCTGACTGCCCCGAACTCCCCGGTCTCCCCTGCTACTTCAGCAGGAAGTCGTACACCGCCTGCCGCCCGGCCGGGTTCGCCGCCCGGGTCTGCACCGAGTGCGACGCCCCGGGGACGATCACGATCTGCGGGTCGTGCGTCGACGCGGCCTGTTGGTAGAGCCATTCGTACGGCGTGGACAGGTCACGGTCGCCGCCGAGCAGCAGCACCGGCACGTTGGGCAGCCTGCGGTGGGCCGGCGGCGTCGGCGGCACCTGCTCGCGCGGCCAGTCAAGGCAGACCAGCAGGCTGCCGAGCCCGGTCGCGGTCGCCGCGTCGTACGGCCAGGTCTGCTGGGTGGTCAGCTGCTGCCGGGTGCGCTCCAGCGCCGCCGCCCGGCCCTCGACCGGAGTGTCCGAGGTGCCCCACGGGTACCGCCCGTCCGCGCACAGGGTGGCGGCGTGCAGGCCCTGGCTGAGCCATTCGGCGGGGGCGGCGTCGCCCTGGTGGACGGCGTCGATGAAGGCCTGGAGTTTCGCCGGCTGCCCGGCGGCGGCCTCGTGCAGGGACTCCGGCACGCCGCCGTAGTTCGGGTCGACGAACTCGTAGCTGGTGAGGGCGTCCAGGATCTGCGCCCCGTTGCCGTACCGTCGGACGGTCTCGGCGAGGTCGGCGGCCGGGTCGGTGGTGCAGCCGGTGGCCTGGCAGGCGGCCCGCAGCACCCGGGCGGTGGCCGGCAGCGCGATCAGGTCGAGCGGGTCGTAGCCCTGTTGCGGGACCACCGAGTCGAGCACCAGCCGGGCCACGTGCGCCGGCTGGGCGAGGGCGTACCGTTCGGCGACGAAGGTGCCGTAGGAGACACCGTCGATGGTGAGGCGGTGGTCGCCGAGGTCCCGGCGCAGCAGGTCCATGTCGGCGACGGTGTCCGCGGTGCTGTAGAAGCGCGCGTTCGGGCCGAGCGTGGCCGCGCAGTCGGTGACGGACTGCTTGCGGGGCGGGGCGAGGTCGGAGGAGCCCATGTCCTCCTGCAGCCCGGGGCACTGCAGGGCCCGCTCACCGGTGCCGCGCTGGTCGAACATGACCAGGCGGTAGTCCTTGAGGACGGGCTCGATCTTGCTCGCGATCCGTTGGATCAGCGGCACGCCGGGCTGGCCGGGGCCGCCGGTGAGGAACAGCAGGTCACCCTTGGGGGCGTCGGTGTTCCCGGTCATCGCCACGTCGAGCTGGAGGGCGCCGGGGACGGCGCCGCTGTGGTCGAGCGGCACGGTGATGGTCCCGCAGGTGAATTCGGGCGCGCCCTGGCAGGGCGCCTGCCCGGTGATCCCTCCGCCGTGCCGGGCCGGTGCGTCCGGCGCCGC
The DNA here is from genome assembly GCF_055575795.1 of Kitasatospora sp. NPDC034023. NCBI lineage: Bacteria > Bacillati > Actinomycetota > Actinomycetes > Kitasatosporales > Streptomycetaceae > Kitasatospora > Kitasatospora sp. NPDC034023. The sequence continues at coordinate 252,648 of NZ_JBVIRY010000007.1, read as the reverse complement.
GACGGCAGGAGTGGCCACGGTGGTGCCGGCGACCACCGCGACGGCGCCCAGCAGGGCGGCGATGCGGCCGCGCGTGCTCGTCATGTTCGTCCTTCCGGTCGCGCCGCGTCCGTGCTGACGCGGTCACGGAGTCAGCTTGGGCCCGGGCGACTTCGAACGCGAGCATTCATGCCAGGATTCGACCAGTGTCGAATCGTCGCCTGCCGGAAGCCCGGCAAATCCGGCCGTGTCCGACGGCTCGACAGTCCGACGGCTCGACAGTTTCGACAGTCCGGCGACTCGACAGTTCGACAGTTCGACAGGGGGAAGGACACTGATCCGGCTCACGATCGACTCGACCGGGCTCGCCCGCACCCGTTTCGTGGTCTCGCCACTGCACGAGGCGGTCAACACCCTGATGGCCTCCTCGCTCAACTCCCGTACCGGGCCGTACGCCTGGGTGGGCCGCACCCGCCGGGTGCTGCGCCGGGAGAAGCTGGAGCTGCTGTCGGGGCTGGCCCTGGAACAGGACGGCGGCTACATCCCCGACTTCCTCTCCCCGCACCCCTCCGGGCCGGACCCGACGGTGGCGGAGCAGCTGGAGGCCGTCCGCCGCACCGACCCGAAACGGGTACGGGCGGAGCTGGAGACCGTCCGACACGGGCTGCCGGCCGCCAATCTGGCGGGCCGTCAGGTCCCTGATGTGGTGCTGCGCTCACTGGAGCGCGGCCCGCGCTACTTCGCCGAGCGGGTCGCCGACGAGCTGGGCCGGTACTGGGAGTCGGCCCTCGCGCCGTACTGGCCGGACGCCCGGGGCGTCCTGGACGCCGAGGTCGACCAACGTGGCCGCCACCTGGCCCGGTACGGCACCGGCTCCCTGTTCAACTCCCTCTCGCCGCAGCTCTCCTGGGCCGACGGGCTGATCCTGCTGGAGAGCCGTTTCGACGTGGCCCTGCCGGCCCGGATGGTCCTGCTGATGCCGACCCTGGTGAGCCGGAGGATCCACGTCATGCTGGACCCGGTGGACGGCTGCCACCGGGTGCCGACGCTGATGTACCCGGTCGGCAAGCCGCCGACCGTCCCGCAGACCCCCACCCCGGCGCTGGCGCAGCTGCTCGGACCGACCCGGGCGGACCTGCTGGCCGCGCTGGTCGACCCGATCACCACCGCCGACCTTGCCGCCCGGCACTTCCTGAGCGCGGGCACCGTCTCGTACCACCTGGGCGTGCTGCACCGCTCCGGCCTGGTCAGCCGGGTGCGCAGCGGGCGGGAGGTGCTGTACCGGCGGACGCCGCGCGGGGAGGAGATGCTGGCAACCCGGTAGCCCGCCGCGTTTCAGCCCCCGCCGGACTCAGCCACTGCCGGACTCAGCCCCCGCCGGTTTCAGGCCAGCGCGCGCGGGAGGACCACCCGCACCCACTCCTCCGGCTGCGACAGGTGCGGGGCGTGGCCGGCGCCGGTGTACAGGTGGCGCTCCGCCTTCGGCAGGGCGAGGTCGATCAGGTCCAGCACCTCGCCGAACATCGGCGCGCTGTCGTCGCTCTGCGTGAGCAGCGCCGGTTCGGGGTACCGGGCCAGCCCGGTGAGGTCGAGGTCGAGCGCGTCCGGGTCGCGCAGCTCGTCCAGGTAGGTGGGCGCGTTGCGGATGTACGTGTGCCGGATCGGGGCGGGCAGTTGCTCCCACGCGCCCGGCCCGAAGGCGAGGCTGTCCACGTAGAGTTCGGCGGCCGCGGCCGATTCGGCCTGTTCCAGCAGCTCCCGGACGGCGGCGATCCGGTCGGCGAAGGCGGTGCCGATCGGGCGCAGGTCCGGGTCGGCGAGCAGGATGCCGGTGCCGGGCGGCTCGTGCACGGCGATCCCCCGGAGCAGGTCGGGACGGGCGGCGGCGAGCCGGAGGGTGACCAGCGCGCCGTAGGAGTCGCCGTAGACGAAGGCAGGAGCGAGGCCGAGCCCCTGGATCAGCCCGGCCAGGTCGGCCGCGTCCTCGTACACCGAACCCTGGGTGAGCGGGTCCTCGCTGCGGCTGTGCCCCCGGCGGTCGTAGGAGACGACGGTGGCGGACTCCGCCAGGCCGGGCACCACCCGCGCCCAGGAGTCCCCGTCGCTCCACGAGCCGTGCACCAGGACGACGCCGGGGCCCTCACCGTGGGCCTCGTAGTGCAGCGCCACTCCGTTCACCCTGGTCTCGGCCATCACGAGCCTCCCGATCTCGGCGGTGCTCCCCCACCAGCCTGACACAACCGCCTGGAAGGCTCAGATCCGCCGGTCGCGGCGGATCTCCCCCGCGCCGGGGAGGTCCCCGGACGAAGATCATCCTCACGCGTGATCCCGGCCGCCCCACCACCGTGCCAGGCTCGGCGCATGCACTACGTCGTACGCCGGATCACCGCCGAGGACTGGCGGGAACTCCGCGAGATCACCCTGGAGGCGCTGCGGGACTCCCCCGACGCCTTCAACCTGTCCTACGCCGACACCGCCGCCCACCCCGACGGCTACTGGCAGCACCAGGCCGCCGCCGAGGCCACCACCGGGGAACGCGCCACCTTCACGGTCCGTGACGAAGACGGGAACTGGGTGGGCATCGCCGGGGTCGAACCCGTCCCCGACGTCCCCGACACCATGTGCGTCCGCTCCGTCTACGTCGCCCCGGCCCACCGCGGCGCCGCCGGCCCCGCCGCCGACCTCGTGAACGCGACCGTCCGCCACGCCCGGGACCACACCGACGCACGGTGGCTGACCCTCGGCGTCAACGAGAGCAACGGCCGCGCGCTGGCCTTCTACCGGCGACTCGGCTTCGAGGACACCGGCAAGGTGATCCCCTACGTCCGGAACCCGGCGGAGAAGGTCTTCATCCTGGGCTACCCGCAGTTCCGGGACGACTCCGGTAACCGGCGCGACTGCCGGTAACCAGAACCGCACCCGGTAACCGGAACCACGCCCGGTAACCCGGAACGGCACCCGGTAGCCGGAGCCACGCCCGGTAACCCGGAACCGCACCCGGTAGCCGGAACCACGCCTGTCGGCCGGTCCCGCGTCCCGTCCTCAGTTCATCCCGCGTACCGGCGGCTCGTCCCGCGTCCCGTCCTCCGCCACCACCGTGAACCGCTCGGGCCCCGACACCGACAGGTCGACCGGGTACAGCGACGCCGTGCCGTTCACGTCCAGTTCGGCGCTCTGCCGTCCCGTCGCGGTGTCCACCCGGGCGACCCGGTCGCGCGTCATCGCCCAGACCGACGTCCCGTCCACCGCCAGGCCGGTGACCTGGTCGTCCAGCCCCGCCGTCCAACGCTGCACCCCGTCGGCGAGCGAGTAGGCCACCAGCCGGCCCGTCGCGCTGCGGCTCGGGTGCTTGCCGCCGCTGATGCTGACGTCGCCGGGCTTCTCGCCCGGCACGATGAACAGGTCCCCGACGACCACCCCGCCGAACAGGGGCCGGGCGTCGAACTCGTCGAAGGCGTGCAGCCCTCCGAGCATCACGTCCAGGTCGTACTCGTCCCCCGAGACCGGGATCGACGCCCGCTGCCGCCCGGCCCGGTCGTAGCTGAGCACCGCGTGCGTCCCGCGCTCGCCCTGGGCGTCGACCCACACCGCGAGCGGCTCGACCGACACCACCGCGAGGTTCTTCAGCCCGCCCGACGCCGGCAGCGCGATCCGCGACTGCTCCCGCCCGTCCGGGGCCGCCAGCGACCGCAGGACGGGCGCCGCCGCGCCGCACTGCGCCACGGTCACCACGTCCGCCGTCCCACCCGCGACCTGCAGCGGAGTGCAACCGGCGTCGGCCGTGGCGCGCCACACCGCCCCGCCGTCGGTCAGCCGCACCGCCCGCCAGCCGCCCTTCTCCTGCAGGACGGCCTGCTGCCCGGAGACGGCGACCACGTCCGGTGTCGCCGAGTCCCCGTCCCGGGCGGGCGCGTCCACGGCGGTGGTCCAGCCCTCCTTGCCGTCGGCCAGGTCGAGCGCGGTCACCGCCGCGCACGGCTTGTCGTGCGGCGAGTGGCCGATCAGCCCGACGCCGCCCGGGCCGACGGCGCTCTGCCCGGCACCGCCCGGGCCGGCACCGCCCTGCCCGGCACCGCCCTGCCCGGCACCGCTCTGCCCGATACCGCCCCGGCCGATCCCGCGGCTCATCGCGCACACCGAGTCCTCCCCCGGCGGCGTCCAGCGCCACACGACGGCACCGGTGGCGCTGCGGTACGCGACCACCTGGTCGGGCCGGACCCGCACCACCAGGTCCCCGGTCGTCCAGCTGCCCACCGCGCGGGTGGTGGACGGCCGGTCGAGCGGCGCCGCCCAGGAGTCGTTGAGGCCGTCCCCGGCGAAGCAGACGAAGATCCCGAGGCCCAGCAGCGCCCCGAGGGCGGCGGACGGCAGCCCGTACCGGGGGTGGATCAGCGCCCAGACGAAGCCCGCGCCGCACGGCATCAGCCCGAGGATGCTGATGATGCCCATGTAGGCGAGGCTGTCGCCGCCGAACCCGTTCCCCGGCCCGAACAGCACCGCCAGCCCCATGCTCGCGAACATGGCCCCCAGCACCCCGCCGGAGACCACCATCCAGGTCTCCCTGCCCCAGGCGAACCTGGCACCCCACCCCGCCCGGACCACGCTGTCCTCGGGCCCAACGGCCATGCCGGTCTCTCCCCTGCGACGCCCCTGAGACGCGCCGCCCACCACGACAGGGCGACGATCATCGGATCGTCGCAGAGCCCGTCATGATCCGGAAACAAAGAGCAGGGAAAACCCCGGCCAGGGCGGGCCAATCTTGGCCCGCCATCCTCGACCCGACGTCACCTCACACCCCGCCCCGACGTCACCTCACGCTTTCTCCGGCGCACCCGGTTCCCCGCCCTGTACCCAGTTCCCGTGCAGCCCCAGCGGCACCCGCACCGGCAGGTGGACCCGGGCGACGGGCTCGCCGGTGAAGTCCTGGGCGGCGAGGATCACCAGGTCCGTCGCACCCCGCGCCGGGTCGAAGACGTACGCCATCACATACCCGTCGTCCTCCCCGGTCGGCGACTCAGCGGCGACGAACACCCCCTCCCCCACCGCGCCATCGCGCCCGAACTCGTGGGCCTCGACCGTTCCCCGGCGCAGATCGTGCTTGAGCAGGGCGTTGCTGAAGCCCTCATCCGGACGGTCGTCCGCGGGCCCGGCCGGCGGCGCGTAGAGCTCGACGGCGGCCGCGTAGCCGTAGCGGTAAGGACGCCCGGTGTAGCGGGAGTTGAGGCGCGGGAACTCCTGGACCCGGTCGTCCAGCCGCTCCTCCTTCACCGTCCCCGCCGCCAGGTCGACCGTCCAGCGGTCGAGCGTGGGCCGACTCGCGCCGAGGTTCCGCAGGTCGATGCCCGGCGGATGCCGGACGACGTCGACCACCAGCGAATCGGCCGTCCGCTCGTACGCGTTGAGCGTGTGCCCCACCAGGTGCGGCGCGAGTTCGAACCACCGCACCTCGCCGCCCTCGCGCGGCAGCACGCCGACCCGGGCCGCGCGCCGCTCGTCCCAGGTGAACGGGACGCCGGTCGCCAGGTGCGCCGCGCTGAACACCACCGGAGTGTCGTACAGCACCACGAACCGCTCGGTGAGCGCGAAATCGTGCATGTACGGGTTCCCGGGCACCGGGATCGTGGTGGCGCGCCGGACGGCACCGGCCGCGTCCATCACGATGTGCTGCACCTGGTCCGAGCCGTAGCGGAAGGCGAGCGAGTGCAGTTCGCCGGTGTGCGGGTCGAACACCGAGTGCGCGTTGGCGCTGTACCCCTCCGGTGTCGCACCCAGGCCGCAGGGGCCCACCGTGTCCAGCTCGTAGGTGAGTTCGTACGGGGGGATGCCGCCCTCGGTGAGCGCGAAGGTACGTCCGGCGAGGCCCGCGACCTGCACGTTCGGGGAGATGTCCAGCCGCTCGTCGACGGGTGTGCCGCGCCGCGGTTCGCCGAGCAGGTCGGCGACGGATCCCGAGCGGACCCAGCGGTTGCGGTACCACTCGGCGCGCCCGTCCCGGATCCGGACGCCGTGCACCATACCCGCGCCCAGAGTCCACTGGTGCGCGGCCGGGTCCTCGATGCCCAGCGGATTGGGGCCGTTGCGCAGGTATCGGCCGTCGAGGTGATCCGGGATCCGCCCGGTCACGGGCAGGTCGTAGGCGGTGACCTCCTCGGTCACGGGGGCGAAGTTCCCTGACAGGTAACGGTTCATGGGCGTGCGGCTCATCGTGTCGTCCTCTCGTCGGTCAGCGGATCACCGGTCAGCGCATCGCCGCCAGCGCATCGCCGGTCAGCGGATCGCCGGATCGCCGGTCAGTGGATCGCCGGATCATCGGCCGGCGGATCGCCGGCACCGAACGCCCGCCCCAGCGCAGCCATCAGCGCCTCGTAGCGCGGCCCGGCCTCGGCCGGGGCGAAGTGGCCGGCGAGCTCCAGGCTCACCGCGCCGTGCGTAGCCGCCCAGAAGATCTTGGAGACCTCGTGGGCGCCCCCGGGCCGGAAGACCCCGGCCGCCATGCACGCGTCCACGGCGACCACGGAGGCGCCGAACGCGCCCTCGGCCATGGCCAAGGCCTCGTCACTGGGCCGGAATTCGGGCACCGGCTGCTCGAACATCACCCGGTAGTAGGCGGGTTCGGCGATCGCACGCTCCCGGTAGGCCCGACCGAGTGCGGCCAGGTACGCCAACGGGTCGTCCCCGCGCGGGACTTGCTCCTGCGCGCGGCGCAGCCGTGCGAAGCCCTCGCGATACAGCGCGTCGAGCAGCCCCTCCTTCCCGCCGAACATCGTGTACAGCACCTTGGTCGAGGAGCCGATCTCGGCGGCGATCCGGCGCACGGTCAGCGCGGCGGGGCCTTCGGCGACGAGGAGGGCGATGGCGCGGTCGAGGATCACGGCGCGTACGGCGTCCTGGCCGGCCCGCTGCGCGTCCTGGTAGGGCGTGCTCATGAGCAACAACGTAACCCATCGGAAACAGTGTTACCACCCTTTCACGCCAACCGACTTGCCACTCCTTCCTCGCCCCTCGGCTGCACTGTCACGCTCCACCGCCGAGGGGAGTCACCGATGAGCAACTCCACCTGCCACGCCACCGACCAGACCCGACCCGACCGCATCGAAGCCCGCCACCCCCGGCCGACGCACACCGGCGGACCCGGAGCCGAGCGGCGCCGGAGCGCCCCCCAGCGTCGGCCCGACGATCCACCCGCCGCGTCAACCGCCGCCATCCACACGCAAGTTGCTGCCGTAGAAGGGTCGGCACCGCAGCACCCCCCCGCTCTTCACGTCTTCGCCACCACCCGCGCACAACGCCGCGCCGAGGCTCCCGTGGCCGTGATCGGGCGAGCAACAGCGGCGGTGATCTCCCTCGCGATCCTGCTCGTCCCGGCGGCGGTCACACCCGGCGGCGAACGGCCGCCCGAGGTCGGGGCGGGCTGGTGGGAGGTCTCGGCGAACGCCGCCAATGTCCGGATCGACCACGTCGGCGGCGACACCGTCATCGGACTCGCCCGCTCCGGCGACGTCGTGGAGATCGTGGACACCTGGACCTCACCGCTCGGTGCCCACTGGGCCAAGGTCATGGTCGTGCGCACCCGGATCACCGGCTGGGTCCTGTGGCCCCTGCTCACGCACCGCGACCCGCCACCGGAACCGTAGAATCCACCTGTACACATCAGGAAGGATCTCGCGTGTTCCGAGCGCACCACCCGCGCACCCCAGAACTGACCCCGCGACAGGGGAACGGGCCGGTCAACGGCGTCGCCCTGCTGCTGCCCGGCGGATTCATCCGAAGCCGACTCGGGCCACTGAAGGTCGCCGAGCTGGGTCTACGGGAACTCGCCACCGAACTCACCGACCGCGGCCGCCCGCACGGCCTCGCCGTCCACCTGCTGCGCTACCGCTACAGCGGCTGGAACGGCGACGCCGCCGACACCGCCGTCGACACCCGCTGGGCGCTCGACGAACTCGCCCGACGGTACGAGGGCGCGCCGGTTGTCCTGATCGGCAACTCGCTCGGCGGCCGCGCCGCCTTCCGGTGCGCCGGACACCCCTCCGTCGTCGGCGTCGCCGGGATCGCCCCCTGGCTGCCCAGCGGCGACCCGGTCGACCAACTCGCCGGCCGGCGGGTACTGATCGTCCACGGCACCGGCGACCACAGCGCGGCCAACGCCACCCAGTCCCTGGAGTACGCGCTGCGCGCCCGGCAGGTCGTCCCGGACCTCGCCCGCTACGAGATCCCCGGCGGCAACCACTACCTCCTCCGCGAGACCCGCGACATCAGCGCACTCACCACCGCCTTCACCCTCGCCACCCTGAACGCCGAACCCGCGGCGCTCGCCACCGGCGCCGTCCGCACCCGACTCCCGGCACGGATGTAGCACGCCCGAACTCCCCGGTCAGCGCGGCACCTTGTCCCCACCGACTGGTCCCCACCGACCGGACGTCGACGGCTGACGCCCCCGTCCGCGGCGAGGGCCACCTCAGCTACGACCTCTCCGCGCGGGCCGCCTTCACCTTCCGCTTCCTCGACGCGAGCGAGGCCGAGGAGGACATCCTGGCGGCCACCGAGCGGGCCGAGCAGACGGCGCAGAGCCGGCTGGCCGAGCGCGGCTACGGCTTCAAGAACCTCCGTTCCCAGTCCGAGGACCTCGGCCGCCTGTCCACCCTGCTCACCCGCCTCGGCGGCACCGCCCCCGGCCGACTCGGCTGAGCACCACCACCCCCGACGCCCGGCACCTCCGACACCCGGCACCCACGGTCCCCCGGCACCCATGCCCCGCCGGACCCAGCGCCCGACCCGCGCCCTAGGCTGAGCCCGCACCACCGCACGACCACCCCGCGAAGGGCAGCGCCATGACCCAGACCCCCGTCACCACCCCCGACCTCACCATCGACGGCACCGGTCTGCTCTGCGTCCAGCTCCTGCTCCGCCTGCGCGCCCGGATCGCGCACCTCCCGGCCGGCGCGGTGGTCCACATCCACACCACCGACCCCGCCGCCCCGCTCGACCTGCCCGCCTGGTGCCACCTGACCGGCCACGACTACCTCGGCCCGGTCCCGTACGAGGCCACCGACCGCGAGGTGTACGGGCTGCGCCTCACCTCCGCCCCGGTCCGAACCCGCCCCGACCGCCCCTGGCACCCGGCCCCCACCACCGACTGATTTACCGACCCGGCGCCCGCCCCTCCGCCGGAAGACCCCGCGCGCCCACCCCCACCTGGCAACGGGGCCGAGAACGGCTCACACCCGACTTCCCTCCGCCACCCGGTGTGCCACGATGAGGAATGCCGAACAGCCGAGAACCACAGGGAGGTTGACCATCATGGACCTGACCCTCCACTGCCACTGGCGTGACCAGGACGGCCAGTGGGCACTGACCGTCAGCCACAACGGCCGCGAGTGGGAGCTGTTCGCCGCCGGCCCCTTCGGGTCCGAGTCGCTCCCGTTCGCGAACCCGGACGAGGTCCGCCGGCTCGCCCAGGCCCTGCTGGACCTGCCCGCCGAACCGGAGCCCTACGAGTTCGAGTGGGAGCTCTCCCGGACCGAGGTCGCGCGGACGGGGCGGGAACACACCTGCTTCGCGACCTTCGCCGTCGGGCTCGACCCCAGCGACGACCACCGCCCGTACCTCGCCTTCCAGTCCTACTTCCACTGGGACCAGACGACCGCGCTCGGCATGGAAGTGATCTGCGAGGACCCGCCGGTCGACGACCTCCGCGCCCAGGCCCACGCCTTCCTCACCGGGTTCCCCGGCCCCGCGCACCGCCAGCCGTAGCCACCGCGCCCGCGCCACCCCTACCGCTTCAGGCCACGGCGCGCCGCACCCAGTCCACCTCAAACGCCCAACTCTCCGGCGCTGCCCACCCGTTGACCACCGTTACGGGAGATGCAAGCGGCCACTCGCGACGAGGCACGAGCGGCCGCCACGATCAGCCCGTCCGCCCGAGCTCCCGCCCGAGCCGTCCGTCCGATCCGCCTGTCCGAGCCCTCGCTCAGGCCGTCCGGCGCAGCAGCGCCAGGTACATCGCGTCCGTCCCGTGCAGGTGCGGCCAGAGCTGCACGTCCGGCCCGTCCCCGAGCGCCGGGACGCCGGGCAGCAGCGGGCGCGCGTCGATCCACTCGACCCGGCCGCCTTCGGTCCGCAGCACGTCGTCGACGACCGCCCGGGTCTCCGCCAGGTGCGGCGAGCAGGTCGCGTAGCCGATCACGCCACCGATCCGGGTGGCATCGATCGCCGAGCGCAGCAGGTCCCGCTGGAGCGGCCTGAACGCGGCCACATCGGCGGGCCGGCGCCGCCAGCGTGCCTCCGGGCGGCGCCGCAGCGCACCGAGGCCTGAGCACGGCACGTCGACCAGCACCCGGTCGAAGCTGTCCGCCTGCCAGGCCGGACGGGTCCCGTCCGCCGCGATCACCGTGTACGGACCGGGGTTGCCCTGCAGTGCCCGCGCCACCAGCCGGGCCCGGTGCGGCTGCTTCTCGCTCGCGACCAGCGCCGCCCCGCGTTCGGCGGCCAGTGCGCCGAGCAGCGCGGCCTTGCCGCCGGGGCCCGCGCAGCCGTCCAGCCAGATCCGGTCGGGGCCGTCGAGCGGGGCGGCGGCGAGGGCGAGCGCGACCAGCTGGCTGCCCTCGTCCTGGACGCCCGCCCGGTTGTCCTGCACCGCCTCGACCGAGCCGGGGTCGCCGCCCTCGGCGAGCCGCAGCGCGAACGGCGACCAGCGCCCCGGCTCGGCTTCGGGCAGGGCCTCGGCCAGCTCGCCGACGGTGGCCCGGCCGGGGCGGGCGACCAGGGTGACCTCGGGCCGCTCGTTGTCGGCCCGCAGGAGCTCTTCGATCGCGCCGCGCCCGGAGGCGTCCGGCTGCCAGCGGCCGAGCGAGTCCCAGAGCGCGGAGACCACCCAGCGCGGGTGCGAGTGGACGACCGCCAGGTGGTCCTCGGCGTCCTTGTCGTACGGCGGGGCGACCTTCTCGATCCAGGTGTCCAGGTCGTGGGCGCTGATCCGGCGCAGCACGGCGTTGACGAACTTCGCCTTGCCGTCGCCGAGCACCACCCGGGCGAGCTCGACGGTCGCCGAGACGGCCGCGTGGCTGGGGATCCGGGTGGTGAGCAGCTGGTGGGCGCCGAGCGAGAGCACGTCCAGCACCGGCGGGTCGACCTTGCTGAGCGGCCGGTCGATGCAGGCGGCGATGACCGCGTCGTAGGTGCCCTGCAGGCGCAGGGTGCCGTAGACGAGTTCGGTGGCCAGGGCGGCGTCGCGCCGGTCCATGCCCTTCTGCTCGGCTTCGCGGAGCAGGGAGGGCAGGATCAGGTTGGCGTACGCGTCGCGCTCGTCGACGGCGCGCAGCGCGCGGAACGCGACGATCCGGGCCGGGTCCTTCTTCGGGCGACGGTGCGGGCGGGGGGCGCGCTTGGCGCTGGGGGTGGTCACAAGTGCCTCAAAGTGCTGCGGTGGTTATCACGCCAACGATATCCCTCCTGGGAGGGCCCGATCGAACGCCAGGTGCGAACGCCAGGGCCCGGTGCCCGGAACCAGACCGGCTCCGGGCGCCGAGCCCCTTCCCGGACGGCTCGTCACGCGCTCTCGCAGAGCGCGAACGCCGTCGCCCCGCCGGCTCCGGTCGCCTCGGCCAGCCAGGTGTCGGCATCGCTGGTCGAGGGGGCGTTGAGCGTCACGAGCACCGGTAGGGGCGTGTTCGTGGCGGGGTCGATCGGGACGCTCCCCAGGTCGAAGCCGCCACCGATCAGATGGGTGCCCTGAGGGCAGGTCGCGTGGGACTGCGAGCCGGCGGCGGCCTGGTCGCCTTGGACCACCGTGGTGGTCACGGCGCCGACCGGAGGAGCGGTCGCGAGTCCGTAGGTCGCGGTCACCAGCAGTGCACCGGCCACGGCGGTCCAGGTGCGCGGGCTCGTCCAGGTGAGTCGGGCCATGGGATCAGCCTTCCTGGTGAGGGATCCCCCACTCGGACCAAGGTAGGCCCACCCGCAGCGGCTCGCGCGGCGAGCCGACCCGCTCCCGGACCGTCCCGAACGCTCGGCCCGCCGAGCCCGTCGGCCCTCGGAGCCTGTCAGCTCTCGGAGCCCGTCGGCCCTCGGAGCCCGTCAGCCCCCGGAGCCCGTCAGCTCTCGGAGCCGCCGGACGGGAGGCCGAACCGCTCCCCCGCCTCCAGCCGGGCGCCGCGGGCCCAGTCCGCCGCCCGCATCTCCTTCTTGCCCTGCGGACGGACCTCTCCCAGCTCGACGTCGTGACTGCCGGTCCCGACCCGCACGCTGTTCTTGCCGACCATCGCCACCTGACCGGGCGCCAGTTCGGCCGACTCCGGCAGCAGCTTCACCGGTCCGGTGACCTTCAGCCGCTCGCCGCGGAACTCGGTCCACGCTCCCGGCGCCGGCGCGCAGCCGCGCACCACGCGGTCGACGCGCAGCGCGGGGTGGTTCCAGTCGATCCGCGCGTCCTCGACGCTGATCTTCGGCGCGAGCGTGATGCCTTCGCCCGGCTGCGGCACGGCGTGCAGGGAGCCGTCCTCGATGCCGTCCATGGTGGCCGCGAGCAGTCGCGCGCCGGAGTGCGAGAGCCGGGTGAGCAGTTCGCCGCTGGTGTCGGCCGGGCGGATCTCCTCGGTGATCACGCCGTAGACCGGGCCGGAGTCCAGGCCCTGCTCGATCAGGAAGGTGGACGCGCCGGTGACCTCGTCGCCGGCCAGCACCGCGTGCTGGACCGGGGCCGCGCCGCGCCAGGCGGGCAGCAGCGAGAAGTGCAGGTTGACCCAGCCGTGCTTGGGGATCTCCAGGGTGCCGGGGCGCAGCAACGCGCCGTAGGCGACCACCGGGCAGCAGTCGGGGGCGAGTTCGGTGAGCCGGGCGACGAACTCCGGGTCGCTGGGCTTCGCCGGCTTGAGGACCTCGATCCCGGCCTCCTCGGCGCGCTGGGCGACGGGGCTGGCGACCAGCTTGCGCCCGCGCCCGGCGGGGGCGTCGGGGCGGGTGACCACCGCGACGACCTCGTGCCGGCCGGAGGCGAGCAGGGCGTCCAGGGCGGGAACGGCGACCTCGGGGGTGCCGGCGAAGACGAGACGCATCAAGTGCCTTTCTGCAAAAGGGAGTTCGGGACGCCAGGGTGGTTCAGATCGCCGGGGTGGCTGAGGACCCCAGGATGGCTCAGGACCCCGGGGTGGCTCAGCGCGCCGCGCCGAAGGTGCTGTGCGGCGAGACCTTGACGACCGGCGCCGGCCCGCTGCCCCAGTCCGCCTCCCGGATCGCCTTCAGCGCGGCCTTGCGCTGCTCGCGGTCGAGTCGGTCGATGAAGATGATGCCGTCCAGGTGGTCGGTCTCGTGCTGGATGCACCGGGCTAGCAGTTGGGTGCCCTCCACCGTCACCGGGTCGCCGTACATGTTGAAGCCCTTGGCGACCACGCCGTACGCGCGCTTGGTGTCGTAGCGCAGGCCGGGCAGCGAGAGGCAGCCCTCTGGACCCTCCTGCTCGTCCTCGCTCAGCGACAGGTCCGGGTTGATCAGGTGCCCGGTGACACCGTCCACGTGGTACGTGAACACCCGCAGGGAGACGCCGAGTTGGGGCGCGGCGAGACCGGCGCCGGGGGCGTTCAGCATGGTTTCGGTGAGGTCGCCGACCAGGTTGCGCAGTTCCTTGTCGAACACGGTCACCGGCTTGGCGGTGGCCCGCAGGACAGGGTCTCCGAAGAGACGGATCGGCTGGATCGACACGGGGTACGGGCTCCTGTCCGTCGGGGTGTCGGAAGTCGGGGAGGGACTGCGGTCAACGGCTGTTCCCGCCAAGTCTATGCAACGCGCCTGCGCCGTCCCCCATGCCCTCGGAGCCGCCGGAACCGTCCTGGCATATCCCGACTCCGCCGACGGCGTTACCCCGGCCCCCGCTTCGGCGTTGGTCAAGAGAGATTGACCGGGGCCGGGCGCACGGGACACCGCGCCCCGGCCGAGCCGAACCGTACGGAAGGTGGCACGTAAGCCATGGCCGAGCAGATCAACCACGACGCCCGGGCGCGGGCGAGCCTTCACCTGCTGGTGCGGGACATCGAGCGGGTGAGGCGCCAGGTCGACGCGCTGCGGACGCTCACCGCCCAGCTGGGCAACGTCTACCGACCGCGCCGCCCCAGCACCTCGGCCGGCTTCGTGGTGTACGGGCGGGCGCCGGCACCGACCGTGCGCCTGGCCCAGGAGCTGCGGGAGAGCGTCGAGACCCTGGTGGCGGCGGCGGTGGAGTTCGACCGGGCGCTGGGCTTCTCCTGGGACTCGGTGGGCTCCGCCCTCGGGGTCACCAAGCAGGCCGTGCACCGCCGCTACGGCATGCGCCGCCCGACCAGCGAGCTGCTCGCCGCCAGCGGCGCCGTCCCGGGCCCCGGCCGCCCGGACCGCTCCGAGGACCTGCCCGCCGCCTCCACCGGCGGCCTGGCCGCGACCGTCCCGGCGGCCCGCCAGGGCGGCCTGGACCGCAGCAGCCTGGAACGCGCCGCCCTGGACCGCGGCGCGATGGACCGCGGCGCCCTCGACCGCACCTCCCTCGACCGCGCCCCCCTGGACCGCACCTCCCTCGACCGCAGCACCCTCGACCGTCCCCAGCCCGACCGCAGCCCGATCGACCGCAGCACCCCCGTCGACCGCACCGGCATCCCCCTGCGCGGCTGACCGCACACCACCCGAACGCCCGGCCACCCCGGGGCGGGGTGGCCCACTCACCCCGCCCCCAGCAGCCCCCTCTCCACCTGCCACGCCCCACCGACCCCTCAGCCGATGTCCGTCGGATCCACCCGCACCCGCACCGGCTCCGCCGTCCGCAGCGCGATCCGCGCGATCTGCGCCGCCTTGAGCGCCGCGGCCAGCGCCGACCCCTGCCCGGGCGACACCCGCAGCAGCGCGCGCTCCTGCTCCTCCCCCCGCAGTGCGGGCACCGGTACCGGCCCGAGCACGTCGGCCCCCTCCGGCAGCCTGATCAGCCCGAGCAGGTCGGCGACCGCCGCCGGGGTCCCGCTGATCGAGGCCATCCGCGACACCGGCGGGAAGTGCAGCTGCGCCCGTTCGTCCCGCTCCAGCCCGGCGTGGCCGAGCGGGTCCCAGCGCACCAGTGCCTGCACCGGACGGGCCGACGGCTCGGCGACCACGACGACCGTGCCGCCCTCCGTCGAGGAGCGCACCAGCGCGGCGGCCGCCAGCCAGAGCCGCAGGGTCTCCTCCCCCGCGCGCAGGTCGGGCCGGCTCAGCAGGGCCCACCCGTCCAGCAGCAGCGCCGCCCCGTACCCGCCGCCGCCCTCCACCACAGGCTCCGCGCCCGGTGTGGAGATCACCAGTGAGGGCTCGTCCGGCACGGTGACCAGCACCGAGTCCCGCCCGGAGGTGCGCACCGGGATCCGCGGGAAGGCCTTGCCCAGTTCCTCCGCGGTCCGCCGGGCGCCGATCACCTGGGCCCGGAGCCGGAACGACCCGCACTCGGGGCAGTGCCAGTCGTTCTCCGCCACCCCGCACCATCCGCAGCACAGCGGGGCGTCCGCCGAGGGCGCCTCCAACGGCCCTTCGCACCGCCGGCACCGCGCCGGGGTCCGGCAGCGCCCGCAGGCCAGCCGGGGCACGTAGCCGCGCCGGGGCACCTGGATGAGCACCGGGTGTCCGGCCGCCAGCGCCTCCCGGGCGGCTTCCCAGGCCACCGAGGGCAGCCGGGCGGCCTGCGCGGCCGCGTCGCGGTGCTGGTCCTGGTCGGTGACGGTGCGCACCCTCGGCGCGACCTGCCGCACCGTCTCCCGGTCGGCGACGAGCGGGCGCGCCCAGCCGGTGCTCACCAGCTGCGCGCCCTCGACGGTGACCGCGTGCCCGCCGAGCAGCACCGCCGCGCCCTCCTCGGCGGCGCGCAGCAGCGCCACCTCCCGGACGTGCGGGTGCGGGGCGCGCGGGTCGCTGTGGCTGCCGTCCCCGTCCGACCAGACGACGACCAGCCCGAGGTCGCGCACCGGCGCGAACATGGTGGCGCGGGTCCCGATGACGGCGTGTACCGAGCCGCGGCTCACCGCGAGCCAGCGCGTGTAGCGCTCGCGCGGGCCGAGGTCGGCTTCCAGGGCCACGTGCATCCCGGGGCCGAGCAGTTCGGTCAGCGCCTGGTCGACCCGGGCCACCGAGCGCCCGTCCGGCAGCACGACCAGCGCACCGCGCCCGCCGGCCAGCGTCGCCGCCACCGCCCGCGCGATCTCGTACGGCCAGCCGGGCCCGGGCAGGGCCGCCCACACCGCGCGCGGCGCGCCGCCGCTGGCCAGCGCGGCGAGGAGGTCGGGCCCGGCCGGGTAGCGCTGCCAGCCGCCGGGGGCCGGGGCCGCCGGGCGCGGCAGCGGCGGCGGCGAGGGCTCGGCCTCGGCCTTGGCGTGCCGGGGCGGGACGGCCAGCTGCAGCACGTCGGCGAGCGTCCCGGCGTACCGGTCGGCGACGGTCCGGCACAGCCGGAGCAACTGCGGGGTGAGCACGGGCTCGGGCGACAGCACCTGGGCGAGCGGGGCGAGCGGCCCGGGGAAGTCGCTCTTCTCCAGGCGGGCGACGATGAACCCGTCGTGCAGTTCCCCGCCCTCGCGCTGCCCCTTGACCACGCGTGCCCCGAACCGCACTCGCACCCGGACGCCCGGCTGGGCCTCCTCGGCCATGGCGGCAGGCACCTCGTAGTCGAAGAACTTGTCGATGGTGAGCACGCCCTTGTCCACCACGACCCGGGCCACCGGCAGGTGCTCGGCCCGCTTGGCCCCGCGCCAGCTGCGCGGCTTGGCCCGCTTGACCGTCTCCCGGATGAACGCCAGCTGCTCCGGCTCGGCGGCCCCGTTCTCCCCTGTGCTGCTCATCGCCACCAAGTACTACCAGGTCACACCGACACTGCGCACACCTCGGCAACGCGCACACACCGGCAGCGGGCACGAAAGCGGCGCCCGTCCCCCGTCGGGGGCGGGCGCCGCTTCGAGCGCTACGGACGTCAGTCCTGGACGGCGGCCTTCAGGGCGTCCACCCGGTCGGTGCGCTCCCAGGTGAAGTCCGGCAGCTCACGGCCGAAGTGGCCGTACGCGGCGGTCTGGGAGTAGATCGGGCGCAGCAGGTCCAGGTCGCGGATGATCGCGGCCGGACGCAGGTCGAAGACCTCGGAGACAGCCTTCTGGATGCTGAGGACCGGCACGGCCTCGGTGCCGAAGGTCTCCACGAAGAGGCCGACCGGCTCGGCCTTGCCGATCGCGTACGCGACCTGCACCTCGGCGCGGCGGGCGAGGCCGGCGGCGACGATGTTCTTCGCCACCCAGCGCATCGCGTACGCGGCCGAGCGGTCCACCTTGGACGGGTCCTTGCCGGAGAAGGCGCCGCCACCGTGGCGGGCCATGCCGCCGTAGGTGTCGATGATGATCTTGCGGCCGGTGAGGCCGGCGTCGCCCATCGGGCCGCCGATCTCGAAGCGTCCGGTCGGGTTGACCAGCAGGCGGTAGCCCTCGGTGGTCAGCTTGATGCCCTGCTCGGCCAGCGCCTTCAGCTCCGGCTCGACCACGAACTCGCGGATGTCCGGGGTGAGCAGCGACTCCAGGTCGATGTCGCTGGCGTGCTGGGTGGAGACGACCACGGTGTCGAGGCGGACGGCCTTGTCGCCGTCGTACTCGATGGTGACCTGGGTCTTGCCGTCGGGACGCAGGTACGGGATGGTCCCGTTCTTGCGGACATCGGTCAGCCGGCGCGAGAGGCGGTGGGCCAGGGTGATCGGCAGCGGCATGAGCTCGGGCGTCTCGTCGGACGCGTAGCCGAACATCAGGCCCTGGTCGCCGGCGCCCTGCTTGTCCAGGTCGTCCTCGTCACCCTCGACCCGAGCCTCGTACGCGGTGTCGACACCCTGCGCGATGTCGGGCGACTGGGCACCGATGGACACCGAGACGCCGCAGGAGGCGCCGTCGAAGCCCTTCTTGGAGCTGTCGTAGCCGATCTCCAGGATCTTGTCCCGGACGAGCTGGGCGATCGGCGCGTACGCCTTGGTGGTCACCTCGCCGGCCACGTGCACCTGGCCGGTGGTGATGAGCGTCTCCACGGCGACCCGGGAAGTCGGGTCCTCGCGCAGGAGAGCGTCAAGGATGGTGTCGCTGATCTGGTCAGCGATCTTGTCGGGGTGTCCCTCGGTGACGGACTCCGAGGTGAACAGGCGGCGAGACACAGCGCTCCCTGGGGTTGCAGCGGCTGCTGACTGAAGTTCCCGGGCGACCCGGGAACTCCGGAAAGACTTGATTCCTGGAGTCTAACCGTCTGCCTCCGTCGAACGTCACCCGCTCCAGGAATTCTCGAGCGTTCTGCAGCCTCTTCCGATCAGCTGCCGCTCGTTTCCAGCCTCTTTGCGACCAGGTCCCAGATCACGTCCGCGAGCGCTTCCTTCGGACCCACCGGAACGGGCGTCTCACTGCCGTCCGAGCCCAGGACGACGGCCTCGTTGACGTCCGTGCCGAAGGCCTTGCCGTTGCCCACCTCGTTGACGACGAGCAGGTCGCAGCCCTTGCGGGCGAGCTTGGCGCGGCCGTTGGCGAGCACGTCGTCGGTCTCCGCCGCGAAACCCACCACCAGTTGACCCGAACGGGGCCGGTGGGCCGACAGCTCGGCCAGGATGTCGGGGTTGCGGATCAGCGCGACCGGCGCCGGCTCGACCCCCTCGACCTTCTTGATCTTGCCGGTCGCGTACTCGGCGGGCCGGAAGTCCGCCACCGCCGCGGCCATCACCACGGCGTCCGCGTCCGCGACCGCCTTGAGCGCCGCCTCGCGCAGCTCGAGCGCGGTCGACACGTGCACCACGTCCACTCCGGCCGGGTCCGGCAGCTCGGCATTGGCCGAAAGCAGGGTCACCCGGGCCCCACGCGCCGCGGCCGTCACGGCCAGCGCGTAGCCCTGCTTGCCGGAGGAGCGGTTGCCCAGGTAGCGCACCGGGTCGAGCGGCTCCCGGGTGCCGCCGGCCGAGACCACCACGTGTCGGCCCGCGAGGTCGGTCGGCACCGCCCCGCCGCGGCGCAGCACGGCCCGGCAGGCGTCGAAGATCGCCGACGGCTCGGGCAGGCGTCCCTTGCCGGTGTCCTTGCCGGTGAGCCGGCCGACAGCCGGCTCCAGCACGATCACGCCCCGGCGGCGCAGCGTGGCGACGTTGTCCCGGGTGGCCGGGTGCTCCCACATCTCGGTGTGCATGGCGGGCGCCACGACGACCGGACAGCGGGCGGTGAGCAGCGTGTTGGTCAGCAGGTCGTCGGCGAGGCCGTGGGCGGCCTTGGCGATCAGGTCGGCGGTGGCCGGGGCGACCACGACCAGGTCGGCCTGCTGCCCGATCCGCACGTGCGGCACCTCGTGCACGCGCTCCCAGGTCTCGGTGGCGGCCGGGCGGCCGGACAGCGCGGCCCAGGTCGCCTCGCCGACGAAGTGCAGCGCCGCCTCGGTGGGCACCACGGTGACCTGGTGACCGGACTCGGTGAACCGGCGCAGCAGCTCGCACGCCTTGTACGCGGCGATCCCGCCGCTCACACCGAGGACCACACGGGGGGCGTCCGCACCAGCGTTCATTTACCCGGCCTTTCTCCGCATCGGGACCCGCCCACCCTACGGCCCCTCAGCTGCCGCCCGCGCAGTGCCCCACCCCCTGCGGCACGACCGACGGGCCCGCCGACACGACAGGAGGTTCCGCCGACACAAGCCGACACGACAGGAGGGCCCGCCGACACAAACGGGAGGGCCCGGCGGAAACGATTCCGCCGG
The DNA here is from genome assembly GCF_055575795.1 of Kitasatospora sp. NPDC034023. Taxonomy (NCBI): domain Bacteria; kingdom Bacillati; phylum Actinomycetota; class Actinomycetes; order Kitasatosporales; family Streptomycetaceae; genus Kitasatospora; species Kitasatospora sp. NPDC034023. Next base: position 232,944 of record NZ_JBVIRY010000007.1, on the reverse strand, counting down.
GCCCTCCCGAAATCACCGACCGCCTCAGGCAGCCTCGACCGCCTCGGCGGTCAGCATGCCCGCGTTGATCTCGCGCAGCGCGATCGACAGCGGCTTCTCGTGCACGTGGGTGTCGACCAGCGGGCCGACGTACTCCAGCAGGCCCTCACCGAGCTGGGAGTAGTACGCGTTGATCTGGCGCGCGCGCTTGGCGGCGTAGATCACGAGGCTGTACTTCGAGTCGGTAGCCTCGAGCAGCTCGTCGATCGGCGGGTTGATGATGCCCTCGGGCGCGGTCATGGAAGAGGACACGCGAAAACCTTCCGAAAGGGTGGAAAAGACAGACAGGTCAGGCTACACCGAGCAAGGCTAGCAGTTCGGCCGCTACCTGCTCGACGGAGGTGTTGACAAGGGTCGTGTCGAACTCGGTCTCGGCCGCGAGCTCGACCTTGGCGGCGTCGAGCCGCTTCGCGATCACGTCCTGCGACTCGGTGCCCCGGCCGGTCAGCCGGCGGACCAGCTCGTCCCAGCTCGGCGGGGCCAGGAAGACGAGCTGCGCCTCGGGCATCGACTCGCGCACCTGCCGGGCGCCCTGCAGGTCGATCTCCAGCAGCACGGGCTCGCCGCGCTCCAGCTTCTCCAGCACGGCCGCGCGCGGGGTGCCGTAGCGGTTCCCGGCGAACTCGGCCCATTCCAGCAGCTCGCCGTTGGCGATCAGCTTGTCGAACTCGTCGTTGTCGACGAAGTGGTACTGGACCCCGTTCTTCTCGCCGGGCCTCGGGTGCCGGGTCGTCGCCGACACCGAGAGCCAGACCTCGGGGTGCATCTTCCTCATATGAGCGACGACCGTGCTCTTGCCGACCCCCGAGGGGCCGGAGAGCACGGTCAGCCGCGGACGCTCACTCATGCACCGATTATCCCGGATCGCGGACGATGACGGGACCACCGGGGCACGGTCAGGCGGCACCCCCGCCGAACTCCCGCTCCAGGGAGGCGATCTGGTTCGTGCCGAGACCCCGGACACGCCGGCTCTCGCTGATGCCGAGGCGCTCCATGATCTGCTTTGCACGGACCTTGCCGACGCCCGGAAGCGACTCCAGCAGGGCCGAGACCTTCATCTTGCCGATGACGTCGTTGTCGGCCTTGCCGGCCTTGATCACCTCGTGCAGGGAGGCGCCGGAGTGCTTGAGTCGGTTCTTGACCTCGGCGCGCTCCCGGCGAGCCTCGGCGGCCTTGGCGAGCGCGGCGGTGCGCTGTTCAGGGGTAAGGGGCGGAAGAGCCACGCCATTCACCTCAGGTGTGGATGGAAGGAATTGAGCTAGGACTGGTTTGGTACCCAGGAGACCGTCCGCAAGGGGAACCACAAGGCCCTGACCTGCGGGAGCCGCGAAAATCACGGCTCGCCGATGACCTATCGCCGGACACTACCCGTATTGCGGCGCCACGTCAGGAAAAGAACACGAAAAGTCCTGGTCAGCCAAGGCCGACCAGGACTTTCCAGGGCAAAATGACCGCGATTGCGAGACTTTGACAGTCCCGATGTGACGGCGCTCACGTCAACTCCGCGGCGCCGTCGCCACCCTGCGGACACTCCACAGGGTCACCGGGCGGCTACTTGACCGCGTCCGCGAACTCGCCGACGAAGCGGTCCGCCGCCTCCCGCAGCGCCGGCACCGAGGGCCCGTGCTTGAGCACGTCCCGGCTCACGCTGGGCACCACGTTGATCACCGACGCACCGAACACCCGCGGCAGGTCCGCCATGGTCGCCCCCTGGGCGCCGATCCCCGGGGCCAGCAGCGGGCCGTTGATGGCCAGCTCGACGCCCGCGTCGGCCAGCGTCGCGCCGACCACCGCGCCGAAGGAGCCCAGCGGCGCGGCGCCCGCGTTCTCGGCCGCCAGCTGCCGCAGCACCGAGGCCGCGACCGACTCGCCGTCCGCGCCCACCGCGCGCTGCACCTCGGCACCCTCCGGGTTGGAGGTGAGCGCCAGCGCGAACACGCCGCAGCCCTGCTCCCGGGCCAGGTCCAGGGCCGGGCGCAGCGAGCCGAAGCCCAGGTACGGGCTGACCGTCACGGCGTCCGAGAACAGCGGGCTGGCGGGCGACAGGAAGGCCTCCGCGTAGGCGGCCATGGTGGAGCCGATGTCGCCGCGCTTGGCGTCCATCAGGACCAGCGCGCCGGCCGCCCGGGCCTCCTCGACGGTCTTCTCCAGCACCGCGACGCCCTTGCTGCCGAAGCGCTCGAAGAAGGCGGCCTGCGGCTTGAGGACGGCCACCCGGTCGGCCAGCGCCTCGACCACGGTGCGGCTGAAGGTCTCCAGCCCGGCGAGGTCGTCGCCGAGCCCCCAGGCGGCGAGCAGGGAGGCGTGCGGGTCGATGCCGACGCAGAGCTGGCCGCGGGTGTCGAGGGCCTGGCGCAGCCGGGCGCCGAACGGGGCGAGGGTCATGTCGTCCTTTCCGAATGGTCCGAGGGTCGTACGGGTCGTCGGGTCGTGCCGGGAGCCGGGTCGCTCACGAACTGCGCACGGCGCTGCCGACCGCCGAGGCGAGGTCGCGGAAGCCCGCGGCCCGGAGCCGGGCGGACAGGCCCCGGTGGATCTTCCGGCACCAGAGCGGGCCCTCGTAGATGAAGGCGCTGTAGCCCTGGACCAGGTCGGCGCCGTGGACGATCCGCTGCCAGGCGTCCTCGGCGGTCTCGATGCCGCCGACCGAGACCAGGGTCAGCCGCCCCTCGGTCCGGGCGCGCAGCCGCTGCAGGACCTCCAGGGCGCGGGCCTTGAGCGGGGCGCCGGACAGGCCGCCCATGCCGATCTCCTCGACCCGCCCGGCGTCGGTGCGCAGGCCCTCGCGGCCGATCGTGGTGTTGGTGGCGATGATGCCGTCCAGGCCCAGCTCCAGGGCGAGGTCGGCGACCGCGTCGACGTCCTCGTCGGCCAGGTCGGGGGCGATCTTGACCAGCAGCGGCACGTGGTGCGCGGTGGTGCGGTCGGCGGCCTCGCGGACGGCGGTGAGCAGCGGGCGCAGGTGGTCGACGGCCTGCAGGTTGCGCAGCCCGGGGGTGTTCGGCGAGCTGACGTTGACCACCAGGTAGTCGGCGTACTTGGCCAGCCGCTCGGTGGACTTGACGTAGTCGGCGACCGCGTCGGCCTCCTCGACGACCTTGGTCTTGCCGATGTTGACGCCGATCACCGGGGTGGAGCTGGTGTGCGGGCGGGCCGCCAGGCGGGCGGCGACCCGGGCCGAGCCCTGGTTGTTGAAGCCCATCCGGTTGATCAGCGCGCGGTCCTCGACCAGGCGGAACAGCCGGGGCGCGGGGTTGCCGGGCTGGGGCTCGCCGGTGATGGTGCCGATCTCGACGTAGTCGAAGCCGAGCATGGCCAGGCCGTCGATGCCGACGCCGTTCTTGTCGAAGCCGGCCGCGAGGCCGAACGGGCCGGGCAGGTCGAGGCCGAGGGCGCCGGTGCGCAGGGCGCGGTCGCGCGGGGCGAGCACCAGCCGCACGAGGGTGCGCAGGCCGGGCACCGAGGAGGCGAGCCGGATCCAGAAGAAGGCCAGGTGGTGGGCCTTCTCGGGGTCCATCTTCTTGAAGACCAGGTCGAACAGAAGCTTGTACAAGGGTGGTTCAACTCCCGCAGCGAAAAACGGATTCGGGCACAAGAGTGGGGGGCACCCGACTGGCTTCGGTGCCCCCCACTACGGTGGTGCTACTTGCGGCCGGCGTTGATCAGCTCGGCGTGCTCCTGGAGCGACATCACCCCGACCTCGTCGCGCAGCAGCCGGTCGATGCCCTGGACGGCCGCGCCCATCGCCTGGACGGTGGTCAGGCAGGGCACCGCGCGGGCCACGGCCGCGGTGCGGATCTCGTAGCCGTCGAGGCGGCCACCGGTGCCGTACGGCGTGTTGATGATGAGGTCGACCTCACCGTCGTGGATCAGCTGGACGATGGTCTTCTCGCCGTTGGGACCCTCGCCCTCGCTGTGCTTGCGCACCAGCGTGGACGGGATGCCGCCGCGCTGCAGCACCTCGGCGGTGCCGGCGGTGGCGAGCACCTCGAAGCCGAGGCTGACGAGCGCACGGGCCGGGAAGACCAGGTTGCGCTTGTCGCGGTTGGCGACCGAGACGAAGACCTTGCCCTTGGTCGGCAGCGCGCCGTAGGCGCCGGCCTGGGCCTTCGCGTAGGCGGTGCCGAAGACCTTGTCGATGCCCATGACCTCACCGGTCGAGCGCATCTCCGGGCCGAGCACGGTGTCCACGCCGCGGCCGTGCACGTCGCGGAAGCGGCTCCACGGCATCACGGCCTCCTTGACCGCGATCGGCGCGTCGGCGGGCAGGGTGCCGCCGTCGCCCTCGGCCGGGAGCAGGCCCTCGGCGCGCAGCTCGGCGATGGTGGCGCCGAGCGAGACCCGGGCGGCGGCCTTGGCCAGCGGCACGGCGGTCGCCTTGGAGGTGAACGGGACGGTCCGGGAGGCGCGCGGGTTGGCCTCCAGGACGTACAGGATGTCGCCGGAGAGGGCGAACTGGATGTTGATCAGACCGCGCACCCCGACGCCGCGCGCGATGGCCTCGGTGGAGGCGCGCAGGCGCTTGATGTCGTGGCCGCCGAGGGTGATCGGGGGCAGCGCGCAGGCGGAGTCGCCGGAGTGGATGCCGGCCTCCTCGATGTGCTCCATGACGCCGCCGAGGTAGAGCTCGGTGCCGTCGTAGAGCGCGTCGACGTCGATCTCCACCGCGTCGTCCAGGAAGCGGTCGATGAGCACCGGGTGCTCGGAGATCAGACCGGCGTGCCGCTCCAGGTAGGAGGCGAGCGAGGCCTCGTCGTAGACGATCTCCATGCCGCGGCCGCCGAGCACGTAGGACGGGCGGGCGAGGACCGGGTAGCCGATCTCGTCCGCGATCGCCTTGGCCTCCTCGAAGGAGAAGGCGGTGCCGTGCTTGGGCGCGGGCAGGCCGGCGTCGCGCAGGACGCGGCCGAAGGCGCCGCGCTCCTCGGCGAGGTCGATCGCCTCGGGCTGGGTGCCGACGATCGGCACGCCGTTGTCCTTGAGCGCCTGGGCCAGGCCCAGCGGGGTCTGGCCGCCGAGCTGGACGATCACACCGGCGAGCGGGCCTGCCTGCTGCTCGGCGTGGACGATCTCCAGCACGTCCTCCAGGGTGAGCGGCTCGAAGTAGAGCCGGTCGGAGGTGTCGTAGTCGGTGGAGACGGTCTCCGGGTTGCAGTTGACCATGACGGTCTCGTACCCGGCATCGGCGAGCGCGAAGGAGGCGTGCACGCAGGAGTAGTCGAACTCGATGCCCTGGCCGATGCGGTTCGGGCCGGAGCCCAGGATGATCACGGCGGGCTTGGTGCGCGGGGCGACCTCGTTCTCCTCGTCGTAGGACGAGTAGAAGTACGGGGTCTTGGCGGCGAACTCGGCGGCGCAGGTGTCGACGGTCTTGAACACCGGGCGGATGCCGAGGGCGTGGCGCACCTCGCGGACCACGTCCGGCTTCAGGCCGCGGATCTCGCCGACCTGCTGGTCGGAGAAGCCGTGGCGCTTGGCGTGGCGCAGCAGGTCGGGGGTGAGCTCGGCGGCGTCGGCCAGCTCGCCGGCGATCTCGTCCAGCAGGAAGAGCTGGTCGACGAACCACGGGTCGATCTTGGTGGCCTCGAACACCTCCTCCGGGGTGGCGCCGGCCCGGATCGCCTCCATCACGGTGTTGATCCGGCCGTCGGTCGGCACGCCGGCCTTGGTCAGCAGCGCGGCCTTCTCGCCCACCGGGCCGGTCCAGGAGAACTGGGAGCCCTTCTTCTCCAGCGAGCGCAGCGCCTTCTGCAGCGCCTCGGGGAAGTTGCGGCCCATGGCCATGGCCTCGCCGACCGACTTCATGGTGGTGGTCAGCGTCGCGTCGGCGCTCGGGAACTTCTCGAACGCGAACCGCGGCACCTTGACCACGACGTAGTCGAGGGTCGGCTCGAAGGAGGCCGGGGTCTCCTCGGTGATGTCGTTGGGGATCTCGTCCAGGGTGTAGCCGACGGCCAGCTTGGCGGCGATCTTGGCGATCGGGAAGCCGGTGGCCTTGGAGGCGAGCGCCGAGGAGCGGGACACCCGCGGGTTCATCTCGATGACGATGACCCGGCCGTCTTCGGGGTTGACGGCGAACTGGATGTTGCAGCCGCCGGTGTCGACGCCGACCTCGCGGATGACGGCGATGCCGACGTCGCGCAGGATCTGGTACTCACGGTCGGTGAGGGTCATCGCCGGGGCGACGGTGATCGAGTCACCGGTGTGCACGCCCATCGGGTCGAAGTTCTCGATGGAGCAGACGACCACGACGTTGTCCTGCTTGTCGCGCATCAGCTCCAGCTCGTACTCCTTCCAGCCGAGGATGGACTCCTCCAGGAGCACCTCGGTGGTCGGCGAGAGGGTCAGGCCCTGGCCGGCGATGCGGCGCAGGTCCTCCTCGTCGTGGGCGAAGCCGGAGCCGGCGCCGCCCATGGTGAAGGAGGGGCGCACGACGACCGGGTAGCCGCCGAGCGTGTCGACGCCGGCCAGCACCTCGTCCATGGTGTGGCAGATGACCGAGCGGGCGGACTCGCCGTGGCCGATCTTGGCGTTGACGGCCTCGACGACGCCCTTGAAGAGCTCACGGTCCTCGCCCTTGTGGATCGACTCGACCTTGGCGCCGATCAGCTCGACGTTGTACTTGGCGAGCACGCCGTTGGCGTCCAGCGAGATCGCGGTGTTGAGCGCGGTCTGGCCGCCGAGGGTCGGCAGGAGGGCGTCGGGGCGCTCCTTGGCGATGATCTTCTCGACGAACTCCGGGGTGATCGGCTCGACGTAGGTGGCGTCGGCGATCTCCGGGTCGGTCATGATCGTGGCCGGGTTGGAGTTGACCAGGATGACCCGCAGGCCCTCGGCCTTGAGCACCCGGCACGCCTGCGTACCCGAGTAGTCGAACTCGGCGGCCTGGCCGATCACGATCGGGCCGGAGCCGATCACCAGGACGGACTTGATGTCAGTGCGCTTAGGCACGCTGGCCCTCCAGAAGCTTCACGAAGCGGTCGAACAGGTAGGCGGCGTCGTGCGGACCGGCGGCCGCTTCGGGGTGGTACTGCACGCTGAAGGCGGGGACGTCGAGCGCCTGCAGGCCCTCGACCACGTCGTCGTTCAGGCAGACGTGGGAGACCTCGACCCGCCCGTACGGGGTGTCGCTCACCTTGTCCAGCGGGGCGTTCACGGCGAAGCCGTGGTTGTGGGCGGTCACCTCGACCTTGCCGGTGGTGCGGTCCTGCACCGGCTGGTTGATGCCGCGGTGGCCGTACTTGAGCTTGTAGGTGCCGAAGCCCAGGGCGCGGCCGAGGATCTGGTTGCCGAAGCAGATCCCGAAGAACGGGGTCTTGCGCTCCAGCACGCCCTGCGCCACGGCGACCTGGTGGTCGGCGGTGGCCGGGTCGCCCGGGCCGTTGGAGAAGAAGACGCCGTCCGGGTTGACCGCGTAGACGTCCTCCAGGGTGGAGTTCGCGGGCAGCACGTGCACCTCGATGCCGCGCTCGGCCATCCGCTGCGGGGTCATCGCCTTGATGCCGAGGTCCAGCGCAGCGACGGTGAACTTCTTCTCACCGATGGCGGGCACCACGTACGGCTCGGTGGTGGCGACCTCGGCGCACAGGTCGGCGCCCTTCATCTCGGGCGACTGCTGCACCCGGGCGAGCAGGGTGGCCGGGTCGGCCAGCGTCTCGCCGGAGAAGATGCCGCAGCGCATCGCGCCGCGCTCGCGCAGGTGGCGGGTCAGCGCGCGGGTGTCGATGCCGCTGATGCCGACGACGCCCTGGCGGACCAGTTCCTCGTCGAGCGAGCGGCGCGAGCGCCAGTTGGAGGCGATCCGGGCGGGGTCGCGCACGACGTAGCCGGCGACCCAGATCTGCCGGGACTCGTCGTCCTCGTCGTTCCAGCCGGTGTTGCCGATCTGCGGGGCGGTCATCACGACCACCTGGCGGTGGTACGACGGGTCGGTCAGGGTCTCCTGGTAGCCGGACATGCCGGTGTTGAAGACCGCCTCGCCGAAGGTCTCGCCGATCGCGCCGTAGGCCTGGCCGCGGAAGGTCCGGCCGTCCTCCAGGACGAGCACGGCGGCGACACGCTCCCGCCGTCGGCGCTGCGTGGTGGGGGCAGGTGCGGTCATTGCGCGGCCTCTTCCGTCATCTTCATCTGCGTACGTGTGGCAAGGTGAGCGATCGCCTCGACCCAGGCGGCGTGCTCGTCGGGGTGGTCGGCCCGGAAGCCGGAGTCCAGCTCAATGGTGCCCATGGGGGTCCCCCCGGCCGAAGGCTGGGGGAGCGTCCAGGTGACGACGAGCAGCCCGGACGGGACGACCTTGCCGGCGATCCCGGAGTCCGTGCGGGCACCGGCCAGGTTCGCGGCCGGGATCCAGAGGTCGACGTCGCCGGGGCGGCGGACCAGCAGGCCGTCCTCGCCGAGGGTGAGGTCGGCCCGGCTGCGGGTGCCCAGGCCGTGCGCGACGACCCGGTCGAGCCAGTTCCCGGCGGTGGTCGTGCCGTGGTACCGGCCGCTGGTCTCCAGGATGGTGCGCCCGGCCCGGTCGGGCACGGCGGGCAGCGGCGGGATCCCGGACTGCAGGGTGCGCCGCCAGTTCCAGCCCTGGCGCATCAGCCAGTAGACGAGGCCGATCAGGATCAGCAGGCCGACGGACCAGCCGATGTACCCGGGCCAGTTGGTGACCTTCGCCTGTTCCTTGGCGAGGGTGGCGTAGTCCATCACTGCGCGCCGTCCCGCTCGGCCGGCTCGCCGGCCAGCACGGTGGCGCGCCCGCGCAGGAAGGTGGCGTGCACCCGTCCGGGCAGGTCCAGGCCCTTGTAGGGGGTGTTACGGCTGCGGGTGGCGAAGCTGTCCGGGTTCACGGCACCACGGTACGCGGGATCGAACAGCACCAGGTTGGCAGGCTCGCCCACCGAGATCGGCCGGCCGTGCCCGGTGAGACGGCCGATCCGGGCCGGGCGGTGCGACATCCGGTCGGCGACGCCCGCCCAGTTCAGCAGGCCGGTATCGACCATGGTCTGCTGGACGACCGACAGCGCGGTCTCCAGGCCGACCATGCCCATCGCGGCGACGGCCCACTCGCAGTCCTTGTCCTCGGCCGGGTGCGGCGCGTGGTCGGTGGCGACGGCGTCGATGGTGCCGTCGGCGAGCGCCTTGCGCAGCGCCTGGACGTCCTCGGCGGTGCGCAGCGGCGGGTTCACCTTGTACACCGGGTCGTAGGAGCGGACCAGTTCGTCGGTGAGTAGCAGGTGGTGCGGGGTCACCTCGGCGGTGACGTCCCAGCCCTTGGCCTTGGCCCAGCGGATGATCTCGACCGAGCCGGCCGTGGAGACGTGGCAGACGTGCAGCCGGGAGCCGACGTGCGCGGCGAGCAGCACATCGCGGGCGATGATCGACTCCTCGGCGACGGCCGGCCAGCCGCCGAGCCCGAGCTCGCCGGAGACCTGGCCCTCGTTCATCTGGGCGCCCTCGGTCAGCCGCGGCTCCTGGGCGTGCTGGGCGACGACGCCGTCGAAGGCCTTGACGTACTCCAGGGCGCGGCGCATCAGCACCGCGTCGTCCACGCACTTGCCGTCGTCGGAGAAGACCCGGACGTTGGCGGCGGACTCGTGCATCGCGCCGAGCTCGGCGAGCTTCTTGCCCTCCAGGCCGACGGTGACGGCGCCGACCGGCTGCACGTCGCAGTAGCCGGCCTCCTGGCCGAGCCGCCAGACCTGCTCGACGACGCCGGCGGTGTCGGCCACCGGGGTGGTGTTGGCCATCGCGTGCACGGCGGTGAAGCCGCCCATCGCGGCGGCCCGGGTGCCGGTGAGCACGGTCTCGGCGTCCTCGCGGCCGGGCTCGCGCAGGTGGGTGTGCAGGTCGACCAGGCCGGGGAGCGCGACCAGCCCGGTGGCGTCGATCTCGATGTCCGCCTCGGCCGTCAGGCCGGTACCGATCTCCTTGATCACGCCGTCGGCGAGGAGGAGGTCCTGGGGGGCGCCGCCGAGGATCTGGGCGTTGCGGATCAGGTAGGTGGTCACTGAGCGGTCTCCACGGTCTCGGTGCGGGGGGCGTCGGCGGGGGCGTCGGCGAGGGTGGCTCCGCCGAGCAGCAGGTAGAGCACGGCCATCCGGACGGAGACGCCGTTGGCGACCTGCTCGACCGCGGTGCAGCGCGGCGAGTCGGCGACCTCGGCGGTGATCTCCATGCCGCGGACCATCGGGCCGGGGTGCATCACGATCGCGTGCTCCGGCAGCTGGGCCAGCCGCAGGCCGTTCATGCCGTAGCGGCGGCTGTACTCGCGCTCGGTCGGGAAGAACGCGGCGTTCATCCGCTCGCGCTGCACCCGCAGCATCATCAGCGCGTCCGTCTTGGGGAGCACGGTGTCCAGGTCGTAGCTGACCTCGCAGGGCCAGTTCCGGATGCCGATCGGCAGCAGCGTCGGCGGGGCGACGAAGGTGACCTGGGCACCGAGGGTGTTCAGCAGGTGGACGTTGGAGCGGGCGACCCGGCTGTGCAGGACGTCGCCGACGATCGTCACCCGGCGGCCCGCGAGATCGTGGCCGGCGCCCGGGTTGAGGTGGCGACGCATGGTGAAGGCGTCGAGCAGTGCCTGGGTGGGGTGCTCGTGGGTGCCGTCACCGGCGTTGATCACACTGCCGTGCAGCCAGTCGGACTGGGCCAGCCGGGCCGGCGCGCCCGAGGCGTGGTGGCGGATGACCACCGCGTCGGCGCCCATGGCCTGCAGGGTCAGCGCGGTGTCCTTGAGGCTCTCGCCCTTGGAGACCGAGGAGCCCTTGGCGGAGAAGTTGATGACGTCGGCCGAGAGGCGCTTCTCGGCGACCTCGAAGGAGGTCTTCGTCCGGGTGGAGTCCTCGAAGAAGAGGTTGACGACGGTACGGCCGCGCAGCGTGGGCAGCTTCTTGACGGCCCGGCCGGAGAGCTGGGCCAGCTCCTCGGCGGTGTCCAGGATCAGCAGCGCGTCGTCGCGGCTGAGATCGGCGGCGGAGACGAGGTGGCGCTTCACGCGGGTTACTCCGGGAGGTGCGGTTCGGACGGCTTGGCGGCCATGGCCTGCGAGGAGCGTGACGCGAAGTCGCGGTCCCCGACCAGGACGGCGTCCACGCCGTCGCTGTCGGAGAGGCGCACCTGCACGGCCTCGCGCAGCGAGGTGGGGAGGTTCTTGCCCACGTAGTCCGCGCGGATCGGCAGCTCGCGGTGGCCGCGGTCGACCAGGACGGCGAGCTGGACGGCGCGCGGCCGGCCGATGTCGTTCAGCGCGTCGAGTGCGGCGCGGATGGTGCGGCCGGAGAAGAGCACGTCGTCGACCAGGACGACGAGTTTGCCGTCGATGCCGCCGGGCGGGATCTCGGTGTGCTCCAGGGCCCGGGCGGGCTTCAGCCGCAGGTCGTCCCGGTACATGGTGATGTCCAGGGTGCCCAGCGGGATCTCGCGCCCGGTGATCTGGGCCAGCCGGCCGTGCAGGCGGCGGGCGAGGTGGACGCCCCTGGTGTGGATGCCGAGCAGCACGACGTCCTCCGCGCCCTTGGCGCGCTCGACGATCTCGTGTGCTATCCGGGTGATGACCCGGGCGATGTCCGTGCCGTCCAGCACCTGGTGCGGCGGCCGCGGCGTCGGTTCCTGCAGCGTGGATTCTCGGTGTGCGGTCATGCCGAAGCGGACCTCCTTCCCCGCCTCACTGGACGGGCCTTAAAGGATGTCTGGGATCGCCCCCGCCGGGTCGGCGTGGGCTTCGGGTCATCCTAGCAGCGCCCGGGACGGCAAACAGAAGTCCACCATTCCGCTTCCGGGGGTTAACACCCCGGACGCGCCGACGATGCGGGCCATTCGCACGACTGCCCCATTCGGCTTGACGCAACTACCTTACTCTACGTAACCTCACAGTGAGTTACGAGACGGAGTTCGAACCCACCGGTAACGGCGTCGACAATCGCCCGTGACCCACCACTGAACGCGAAGCAATCTCGTCCGGGGAGATCAATGTCCAGCGACTACGCGAAGCAACTCGGAGGCAAGCTCCGAGCGATCCGCACTCAGCAGGGTCTCTCCCTGCATGGTGTCGAGGAGAAGTCCCAGGGGCGCTGGAAGGCAGTCGTCGTCGGCTCGTACGAGCGCGGCGACCGTGCGGTCACCGTGCAGCGGCTGGCCGAACTGGCGGAGTTCTACGGCGTCCCGGTGCAGGAGCTGCTGCCCGGCGGCACCCCCGGCGGCGCGGCCGAGCCGCCGCCGCGCCTGGTCCTCGACCTGGAGAGACTGACCCAGGTCCCCTCCGAGAAGGCCGGCCCGCTGCAGCGCTACGCGGCGACCATCCAGAGCCAGCGCGGCGACTACAACGGCAAGGTGCTGTCGATCCGCCAGGACGACCTGCGCACCCTGGCGGTCATCTACGACCAGTCGCCGTCGATCCTCACCGAGCAGCTCATCTCCTGGGGCGTGCTGAACCCCGACGCGCGCCGTGCGGTGCGCGAGGAGGACGCGAGCTGAGGCTCACCGCACCGGCTCCCGCCAGCGGATCCTTGCAGCTTCCAGCATGCTTTTCACCCGTGCTGGGAAGCAGAAACGTCACGGCGCGGCACCCCGAACGGGGGGGCCGCGCCGCGGCGTGTCCGGGCGCGGCGGGTCACTCGTCAGCAGACGCTGCCCAGGCTGTAGCCGGGCTGCGCCGCCACCCCGTCCAGCCGGACCGGCCGGTCCGCCGGCGCCCAGTCCTGCCCGCCGCTCGACCACGCCCAGGAGGCCGGCAGGTACTCCCCGCAGGAGGCGGCCGAGCCCTGCGAGCCGTGCAGCACCGCGACGCCCGGCAGCTCCAGGGCCAGCCCGGCGCACAGCACCGCACAGACCAGCTCCAGGTCCTCGTCGTTGATCCGCACCACGCCGTCCTCCCACTGCAGCACCCGCGCCGCCGCGGTCAGCTTCCCGCCGGGCGCGTCCACCCGCAGGCGCAGCTCGTACACCCCGGCGCCCGCGCCGACCAGCATCCGGCGGAACACCTCGCTCCCGCGCTGGTGGGCGGCGCGCACCCAGCCCGCGTGCTCCTCGTCCTGCTCGCCCGCGCCCCCGTACAGGGCCCCGTCGAGCAGCAGGTCGACGTGGCAGAGCGTCAGCCCGTTCTCCCGGGCCCGGACCAGGCGCGGCACGAAGTCCCCGGCCAGCTCCTCGCCCTGATAGGCCAGCAGCTGGGACTGCAGCGGCGGGTTCACCAGGTAGCGGTCCCGGGCGGCGGGCTCGGCCGGGTCCAGCCCGTTGAGCAGGCAGAACTCCTCGAAGTCCTGCGGGTGGAACATCCGGGCCCGGACGGTCTCGAAACGCTCCAGCGCGTCGGCCAGCAGCTCGGCGGTGTCGGCCAGGTAGCGCTCGAAGTCGGGGGCGTCGGAGATCCCCCAGGCGCGGGCCCGGGCGAAGTCCGCCGCGTCGGCCAGCACCCCGATGACGAACGCCTGGTCGGCCCCCTCGGCCCGCTGCGGCCGGTGCGGCGCCCGCACCACGGGCCGCGAGCCGCCGGCGGTGCAGTCGGAGTTACGGCGGGCGCGACCCTTATGACTCATCGGTGGCTCCTGGCTTCGGCGGTGACGGTCGGCGGCGGGCTCGCCGCTGACCGCCTTCCTCCCCACCCCCCGCACGCCGCACACGTACGGCGTGTCACAGGAATGTAACCACCGGTAATAGCATCGGCGTCGGGAGCTACCGCGGCACCCGGGCCAGCTGGCGGGACTGCGCGACCAGGCGGCCGGACTCGTCCCAGACCTCGGCGTCCTCCTCGAAGTACCCGCCGGCCAGGTTGCGGGTCGCGTGGGTGACGCGCAGCCAGCCCGGGGCGGGCTTGGCCCGCAGGTGGACGGTCAGTTCGATGGTCGGGGCCCAGCCCGGCATGCCGAGGTCGAAGGTGACCGGCGGCAGCGCGTCGGCGACCAGCAGGAGCAGCAGCGGGTCGGGCTCGCGGCCGTCGGCGAGCCGGAACCAGCCCTGGATCCGCCCGTTGCCGGAGGGCTGTCCGAGCGCCCAGCCGACGGTCGCCGGGTCCAGCCGCAGGTCGAAGCGCTCCAGCAGGGCGGCCTGGGCGATCAGCTCCTTGGGCGCGTGCTCCACGCCGATGCACTGGTCCGGCGGCGGCAGCTGCGGAGGCTGCGCGCTGGTGCGCACCTCGCCGTCGGCGGTGGAGAGGTCGCCGTGGCTGGCCACCACGCGCAGCCGCTCGACGCCGTCCTGGCTGAGCGAGGCGGTGCCGGTGGAGAGCCCGCGCCCGGCGCGCAGCACCTCGGTGCGGACGGTGGCCGGCCCGGGGGTGGAGGCGGACAGGTAGTAACCGCTGATCGACACCGGGTCCGGGTGCGTGCCGTGCTCCAGCGACAGCGCGTGTCCGGCCACGGCGAGCAGCAGCCCGCCGTTCACCCCGCCACCGATCTGCCAGCCGGCGCCCAGCTCGGCCTCGTAGCGGCCGGCCTCCTCGGGGTGTCTGGTCAGGGCGATGCCCTGGTCGAACTCGCTGCGGGTCGCGGTGGTCATGTGGGGGGGACCTGCCCTTCGCACGTGGTTCCGAACGCCAAGTTACTGACGAGTAGGTTCCCACCTTACGCCGAGCGGGTGAAACGCGCGACGGCCGCCGGACCCGAAATTTCGGGTCCGGCGGCCGTCTGCGGGGCATCGTCCGGTTATCGGCGGATGCTCGGCTTCAGCTCCAGGAAGCGGGCGAGCAGGCCGTTGACGAAGGCCGGGGAGTCGTCCGTGGAGAACTCCTTGGCGATCTCGACGGCCTCGTCCAGGACGACCGCGTCCGGGACACCGTCCTCCCAGATCAGCTCGTAAGCACCGAGTCGCAGGACGTTGCGGTCCACGATCGGCATCCGGTCGAGCGTCCAACCCACCGCGTACTGCGAGATCAGGTCGTCGATCCGGCGAGCGTGCTGGACGTACCCCTCGATCAGCTCCATGGTGTACTCGCCGATCTGCGGGGTGCCCTCGTCAGGCTTCGGCTCGCGGGCGCGGGCCACCCAGTCGGCGAGGACCTGCTGCGGGTCGACCCCGCGATGGTCGGCCTCGAAGAGGATCTGGAAGGCCCGGGTACGGGCCTTGCTACGTGCGGCCGACACGGACTTACTTCACCCGGCCGAGGTAGCTGCCGTCGCGGGTGTCGACCTTGACCTTCTCACCGGTGGTGACGAAGAGCGGCACCTGGATCTCGGCGCCGGTCTCCAGGGTCGCCGGCTTGGTGCCACCGGTCGAGCGGTCACCCTGGACGCCCGGCTCGGTCTCGGCGATGGTCAGCTCGACGGAGGTCGGGAGCTCGATGTACAGCACCGCGCCCTCGTTGGTGGCGACCAGGGCCTCGAAGCCCTCCAGCAGGTACTTGGCGGCGTCGCCGACGACGGCCTTCTCGATGGTCAGCTGGTCGTAGGTGTCCATGTCCATGAACACGAAGTTCTCGCCGTCCATGTACGAGAACTGCATGCCGCGCTTGTCGACGTTGGCGGTCTCGACCTTGGTGCCCGCGTTGAAGGTCTTGTCGACGACCTTGCCGGTCAGGACCTCCTTGAGCTTGGTACGCACGAAGGCCGGGCCCTTGCCGGGCTTCACGTGCTGGAACTCGACGACAGACCAGAGCTTGCCGCCGTCCAGCTTGAGGACCATGCCGTTCTTGAGATCGTTCGTGGAAGCCACGGGCGCACTTACTCCTGGATATAGCTGTCAAGGAACCAAGGGATTGCGTCCTGCCGCCCACGGCCGTCGAGCGGCCGCGGTCACAGGGCGAGGAGCTCCTTGGTGGTGATGGTGAGCAACTCGGGCCCGCCCTCTTCGAGGGGGCGGACGACGAGCGTGTCCTCGATCCGGACACCACCCTTGCCCGGGAGATGAACCCCTGGGCCGACGGTGACCGGCACGCGGCTGTCCAGTTTACCCATGTCCGACGGACCGAGGCGCGGCGCCTCCCGGATCTCCAACCCGATGCCGTGGCCCACCGGGTGCGGCGAGGCCTCGCTGTGGCCCG
The DNA here is from genome assembly GCF_055575795.1 of Kitasatospora sp. NPDC034023. NCBI lineage: Bacteria > Bacillati > Actinomycetota > Actinomycetes > Kitasatosporales > Streptomycetaceae > Kitasatospora > Kitasatospora sp. NPDC034023. The sequence goes on along the minus strand of NZ_JBVIRY010000007.1, from coordinate 216,944 downwards.
CCGCCTCCAGGACCTGCCGGGCGGCCCGGTCGGGTACGCACTGCTCCACGCCCGGTCCGAGCGCCTCCCGGCCGGCCCGCTGGGCCCGGAAGACCAGCCGGTGCAGCTCCACCTGCCAGGGCGCGGGCGCGGCCCCGATCACGAAGGTGCGGGCGGTGGAAACGCCGTAACCGCGGTACTGCGCGCCCATCACGACGGTCAGGAAGTCACCCTCCTCCACCCGGCGGTCGGTCGGCTGGTGGGCGGCCTGGCCGGAGTGGCTGCCGGTGCCGACCGACACCGGGAAGGCGGCCCGGTCCGCGCCGTGGTCGATCATCCGGCGCTCCAGCTCCATCGCCAGGTGCCGCTCGGTGCGGCCGACCAGGATCGACTCCAGCAGCTCGCCGAGCGCCTGGTCGGCGATCTCGGCGGCGATCCGCAGATCGGCGATCTCGTGCTCGTCCTTGACCACCCGCAGCCGCTCGACCACCTGCCCCAGGTCGACCAACCGGGCCCGCTCGGCCAGGCCCGCCACCGCCCGGTGGCGGCTGACGGTCAGGTCGTGCTCCTCCACCGCCAGAGCCGCCACCCCGAAGCTCGCCGCGGCGGCCGCGGCGGCCAGCGCGGTGTCCGCCCCGGCCGCCACCGGCAGCTGGGGGACGTCCGGGGCGATCAGGTGCTCCCCGGAGTCGTCCGGCGGCAGGTCGTCCGGCAGCGCGAGCAACACCCGCTCCCTGGTCAGCAGCAAGGTCGCTCCACAGGGCGCGCAGCCCGTCAGATACCGCACGTTCGCCGCCCGGGTGATCAGCGCCGCATCGGCCCCGGCCGCACTGCAGTGCTCCCTCACCCGCTCCCGCCGACCCGCGTACGCATCCGCCATGCGTCGAGCCTACGAACCCCCGGGCCGAACCGCCCGCCGAGCACTCCCGACGGAACCCCGGGACACCTCGGGCAGGCGCCGTTCGGCGCGCGAGGACAGGGGTCAGCGCGGCGGCCGGGCGGAGACCACCATGGTCAGCGCCGGCATCCGCCGCCCCGGGTTGCGGCAGACGTGCGGGTAGGAGGCGCCGAAGAAGACCGTGCTGCCGACCGGCACCGGGTGTCCGCGCTCGTCGTGCACCAGGGCCGGCTCGCCCTCGTCGACCCGGATGATCTCCACCGTTCCGGCCGGGTGCTGCTCGCGGCCGCATGAGTGACGCTCATGGCGCTGCCGCATGAGCTGTCCTCATGGGGCGGCCGCATGAGTGACGCTCATGGCGCTGCCGCATGAGCTGTCCTCATGGGGCGGCCGCATGAGTCGAGCTCATGGCGCTGCCGCATGAGCGCGGCTCATGCCCCGGCCCCATGAGCCACTCTCATGCCCTCCGGCTCACGACCCCTCGGGTGCCCAGCGCTTCTCGACCCGGGCGAGCTTCCAGTACCCGATCGCCACCGCCCAGACCACCACGAACAGCCCGGCGATCGCGTAGCCGACGTTGTCCAGCGAGATGTCCGCGATCCAGCCGGTCACCGGGTCGGTCAGGTCGAGCTTCTCGTGCAGCACGCCGATCAGTTCGATGGTGCCGATGATGAAGGCCACCGCGATCGACAGCCCAGTGATGGTCAGGTTGTAGTACACCTTGCGAACCGGGTTGGCGAAGGCCCACTGGTACGCGAAGTTCATGAACGTCCCGTCCAGGGTGTCGAACAGGCTCATCCCGGCCGCGAACAGCAGCGCCAGGCAGACGATCGCGTACCAGGGCAGCCCGGAGGCCGCGCCCGAGCCCGCCATCACCATCAGGGTGACCTCGGTCGCGGTGTCGAAGCCCAGGCCCAGCACCATGCCGACCGGGAACATCTGCCCGGGCCGGGTGATCGAGCGGGTCGCCCGGTTCAGCACCCGGGCCATGAAGCCGCGCGAGTCGAGGTGCGCCTCCAGCTCCGCCTCGTCGTACTGCCCGGCCCGCATCGCCCGGAACACCTTGATGATGCCGAGCAGCGCCGCCAGGTTGAGCGCGCCGATCAGGTAGAGGAACACGCCGGAGGTGGTCGTCCCGATCATGCCGAGCCACTTGTGGGTGGCCGAGTCGTCGTCCATCAGCGTGCTCGCCAGCTGCGCGCCGCCCGCCACCAGGGCGGACATGAGGACCACCATCGAGGAGTGCCCGAGGGCGAACCAGAAGCCCACCGAGACCGGCCGCTTGCCGTCCGCCATGAGCTTGCGGGTGGTGTTGTCGATCACCGCGATGTGGTCGGCGTCGAAGGCGTGCCGCATGCCGAGGGTGTACGCGGTGATACCCAGGCCCACCCCGAAGACCTGGGTACCGACCGCGTACCGTTCGGGTGCGACCAGGAAGATGAGCGTCCCGAAGGCCACCACGTGCATGGCCAGGATCACCCCCATCAGCCCGGCCGTACGGACGGTGTCCTCGCGCTTCCACCGGAAGGTGGGCAGCACGGACGGGACCGTTCTCACGCCCGCTTTCACGTCTGCGGCGGCGGTTTCGGGCAGGGTCATCTTCGGATCACGCTCCAGCACCTCGTGGAATCACTTCGTGAGATGCCGTGGCCGGTCTCCTGGCTTACGGGACGTCCGTACCCGCCTTCCCAGGTGCGCGAGGCACCCAGTGGCGTCGTGGGTACGGACGACACTCCTCCGGGGACGGAGGAGTGACCCGATCACAGTGGCGAGGGCCGCTCCGGAATCCGGACCCCTGAGGGTCCGTCACCGGTCTTCCCGAGCACCACGGCGGGCTACACCGTAGGGGCCACGCCCCGACCCATGCAAGGCTGCGCACCTGCGCAGGTGTCCAGGATCACAGCACGCCGCCTGCAAGAATGTCCGCATGCATCTCGTACCGGCCGACCGCGCGGGCCACCGCACCATCGACGGACACCGGGTCTGCGAGGCCATCGCCGCGATCGGCGACGCCGCGCACGTCCGGTCCTGGTCCGAGCGGTTCTCCCTGCTCGCCGACCCCGGACGGCTCGCCCTGCTGCTCGCCCTCCACCGGGCCGGCCCGCTCGCCGTCACCGATCTCGCGGTCGCCACCGGCATGCGCGACACCGCCGTGTCCCAGGCCCTGCGGCTGCTCCGCACGGCCGGCGTGGTCACCGGCGACAAGGACGGACGTGTGGTGCGCTACCGGCTCGTGGACGAGGACATGCGCCCCCTCCTCGACGCGTGCGCCGCCGCCGAGCATCACGAGCCCACCGCAGCGGCGGGCTGACCGACACTCGGGAAACAGCACCCGGCGCGCCACCCCGGATGAGTACGATCATGGTGTGCCGTCCCACCCCCACGTCTGGCCCGCCGACCGCTGGAACACCCGACCGGTCAAGGCCCGCGTGCTGGCGGTCGCCCGCACCCTCACCTCGGCCACCCGGGTCCTGGACGTCCTCACCCTGCTGAACCCCGACGGCATCGCCCGGTACTTCACCGTCAACCCCGGCTCCGCCTTCGCCGACCGCGCCCTCGACGAGTACCTGCACGGCCTGCCCGGCTTCACCGTGCTGGACTGGGAGGACGCCGTCCGGCACCGCTTCGACCTGGCCGTCGCCTGCGCCGTCCACTCCTCCATGCACCGCCTGGACGCCCGGCTCGTCGTCCTCCCCCACGGCGCCGGCTACAACCGCCTGGTGACCGAGTCCACCGGCGACACGGTCAGCGCCGCCGGCCTGTCCCGCAACGAACTCACCCACCGCGGGCGGGTGTTCGTGGACGTCCTCGGCCTCTCCCACCCCGAGCAACTGGACCGCCTGCGGGACTCCTGCCCCGAGGCACTGGACGTCGCCCACGTGGTCGGCGACCCGTGCTTCGACCGGATGCTGCACAGCCGACGCTCCCGCGACACCTACCGCGCCGCACTCGGCGCCGTCGACGGCCGACGGCTCGTCGTCGTCAACTCCACCTGGAGCGAGCACTCGTTATTCGGCCGCCGCCCCGACCTGCCCCAGCGCCTGGTCCGCCGGCTGCCCGCCGACGAGTACACCGTGGCCGTCGTCCTGCACCCCAACATCTGGAGTCGGCACGACCCGGAGTCCCTGCTCGACGCCGCCCGCCGGATGGGCCTGCGCCTGATCCCGCCGCACCAGGGCTGGCAGGCCGCCCTGGTCGCCGCCGACGTCTTGATCGGCGACCACGGCTCGGTCTCCTTCTACGGCGCCGCCCTGGAACGCCCCACCATGCTCGTCGCCACCGGCGCCGCCGAGCTCGACCCGCGCTCCCCCAGCTACGCCTTCGGCCAGGCCGCACCCGTGCTCGACCCCGACGGAGACCTCCCCGCCCAGGTCGAGAAGGCTCTGGCCCGGGACCCCGCCGACCTGCGCGAGATCACCGACCGCTCACTCGCCCGCCGCGGCGAATCCGCCCGGGTGCTGCGCCCGCTGCTCTACTCCTTCCTGGAGCAACTGGACGAACCAGGGGACGAACCGGCCCTGCCGCCCTACCCCAAGCCCGTCCTCGGCCCCGGAGCCGCCGACCGGCCCACCGCCTACGACGTCGAGGGCGCGAGCGAGGGGACGGAGGTCAGCCTGCGGCGCTACCCCTTCGACCCGAAGGACCACAGCCCACGGGGCTTCCACGCCCTCACCGACGAGCACCCCGGCGACGCCCTGCGCTACACGGCCGAGGTCCTCGCCCGGACCGAGGTGCACGCCGAGCGCCCCGCCGAACGCTGGCTCGCCGACTCCGCCGCCGAACTCCCCGGCCTCGCCGTCGCGGTGGCCGCCCTCGGCCCGGACCGTCACCTGCTCCGGCTGCGCACCGGCCTGCTGCTGGCGGCCTGCGCCGAACCGGACTGGACGGGCACCGCCCCCAGCGTCGATCCGCTGCTGCTCGGCTCCGCCGTCGCCTGCTGGCTCGCCGACGGCGGCGACCCGGCCGCCCTCCCCGAGCACGGGCTCACCATCCGCACCGGCGAGCGCCGCACCCGGGTGTCCTTCCGTACCGGACCGTAGGGCCCAGACCATAGAGCCCGGACCGTAAGGCCTAGCTCGACAGTTGGCGCAGCCGCTCGCGGCTGCGTTCCGCCAGTTCCTCGTCGCCCTGCTCCTCGGCGAGGGTGAGCAGCAGGGTGTGGGCCTGCGCCTCCTTCGCGTACTGGCTGCGCTGCCCGGCCTGCCGGGCGCAGTCCTCGGCCTGGGCGACGGCGAGGTCCAGCTGTCCGAGCGCCCGGTGGGCCCGGGCGCGCACCAGCGGCAGCTTCATCAGCATGTCGTTGTCGTGCGACTCCTCGGCCTGGGCCGTGGCCTCGGCCAGGACGGCCAGCGCCTCCTCCGGCCGGCCGTCGGCGATCAACGCCTGCGCCAGGTGGTAGGCCTGGACGATCTCGCCGTGGTCGTCGCCCCGGTTCTCCGCCAGGGCCAGGGTGAACCGTTCCACCGCGTCGCCCGGGCGGCCGTCGGCCAGACACAGCAGGCCGTCCATCTCGTAGAGCACGCCGACGACCTGGCGGTTGGTGACCAGCGGCGCCTGCTCCGTGGCGAGCGCGAACTGTTCGGCGGCGAGCGGGTACTCCTTGCGGTCGAGGTAGGCGCGGGCCAGTTGGTTGCGCATCCGCACCACGGCGTCCGGCTGGTTGTCCCACTGTGCCGACTCGATGCCGAGCCGGTGGGTGGCGATCCAGTCCTGGAAGAGCTTCCGGTCGTGGTAGAGCAGCCAGAGCGACTCGCAGAGCCGCCACACCTCGCCGTGCCAGCCCTGCTCGGCCGCCGCCTCCACGACCGCGCGGAAGTTCGCCCGTTCGGCGTACAGCCACTCCAGGGCCGCGGTCTCGGAGGCGAAGCGCGGCAGGTCGTCGCCGCTCGGGTCCTGCAACCGGAGTCGCTGCTTGGCCATCGCACGGTCGGCGAGCGAGGCCCGGCCGCGGTAGTACGCCACGACGCCGGCGAGGAGTTCCTCGTGGTCGGGCAGCTCGCGCGCCCGGGCGTAGGCGTGCAGCCGCACCACGTCGTGGGCCCGGAAGCGGGCCTCGCGGTCGTCGTCCAGCACCTCGTCCACCAGGTGGACGGCCCGCAGCTGCTTGATCGCCTGCCCGGCCCGCGCCACGCCGACCGCATGCGCCAGTTCGGCCGACACGAAGGGGCCGGGGTGCACGCCGATCAGGTGGTAGAGCGCCCGGGCCTCCGGCGACAGCCGCTCGTAGACCAGGTCGTACGTCGCGCCGAGATCACTGTCCTCGTCTTCCAGCATCGCCAACCTGCCCTCCCGGTCGTGCAGTTCGGCCACCACCCGGTCGACCGGCAGGTGGTCCTGGTCCAGCAGCTGGCTCCCGACCGCGTTCAGCGCGAGCGGCAGCCCGCCGCACAGCTCGACCAGTTCCGCCAGCTCCGCGTCGGTGCCCCGCCCGGAGCCCAGCCAGGCCCGCACCAGGTCGGTGCCGGCCGTCGCGCTCAGTGGCCCGAGCTGCCGCACCTCCGCGCCGTCCGTCCGCAGCGCGGGCAGCCGCCGCCGACTCGCGACCACCACCAGCCCGCTGGAGGGAAGCAGTGCCCGGACCTCGGCCGCGTGCTCGACGTTGTCCAGGAAGAACAGACAGCGGCGCTCGGCGGTCACGGTTCGGAAGGTGGTGAACCGCTCCGCCTCCGCCGCCGGGGGCTCGGTGCCGAGGGCCCGCAGGAAGCCGGCCAGCAGCTCGGGGAGGTCCACCCCGCCCTGGTGCCGGTAGGCCAGGAGGTCCGCGTAGAGGTCGCCGTCCGGGAAGCTCGCCCGGTGCTCCTCGGTGAACTTGGCGATCAGCTCGGTCTTCCCGACCCCACCCAGGCCGGTGAACACCACGAGCCCGAGTCCGCCTGCCTCGACCCGACCCAACGCCGTCATCAGGGCGCCGAGTTCCGGCTCACGGTTGACGAACGGGCCGTGCGGCTCACGTACCTGACGAGGCCTCGGCACCGGCTTCGGATCGGCACCGGCCGGGTGGATGTGCAGCGACCCGATGTCCCGGGCCTGCACCACATGGCCGCCCACCGTGGCACCTGACACGGTGTTGGCCACCTCGTGACGCTCCATCCACCCGCTCCCTCCGCCCGGTCGGCCGGCCCCAGCCTACGGGCTGGGCACCGGACCGGAAGGCGGATCGGCGAGCCGGAGTGCGGATCGGCGGCCCACCGGATCAGTGGCCCGCCGGATCAACGGCCCACCGGGTCAGGGCTTCAGGCCGCCTGGCAGGTCGGGCACCAGAAGAGGTTGCGCGCGGCGTGCGCCTCCGTGCGGACGTCCGTGCCGCAGACCAGGCAGGGCATGGCCGCCCGCCGGTAGACGTACACCTCGCCGCCGTGGTCGTCCACGCGGGGCGGGCGGCCCATCGCCTCGGGGGTGTGCTCGGGACGGACGGTGTCGATCCGGCCGACCGCGGCGCCTTCGCGCATCAGCGCCACCAGGTCGGCCCAGATCGCGTCCCATTCCTTCCGAGTGAGGTCGCGCCCGGCCCGGTGCGGGTCGATGCCGTGGCGGAACAGCACCTCGGCCCGGTAGACGTTGCCCACCCCGGCCAGCACCTTCTGGTCCATCAGCAGCGCGGCGACCGTCGTCCGGCTGCCCGCTATCCGGCGCCAGGCGGCCTCCGGGTCGGCGTCGGCGCGCAGCGGGTCGGGGCCGAGGCGGGCCGCGACGGCGGCCTTCTGGGCGTCGGTGACGAGCGCGCAGGTATTGGGACCGCGCAGGTCGGCGTAGCCGTCCTCGCTCTCCAGCCGCAGCCGGACCAGGCCGACCGGCGCGGGCGCCGGGCCGGTGCCGAAGGCGAAGCCGCCGTAGAGCCCGAGGTGGATGTGCACCCAGGCGCCCTCCTCGAAGCCGAGGAAGAGGTGCTTGCCGGTGGCCTCGGCACCGGTGAGCAGTTGCCCGTCGATCACCTTGGCCTCGTCGGCGAACCGGCCCTGCGGGCTGGAGACCCGGACCGGGCGCCCGCCGAAGGCCTTCCGGTTCTCGGCGGCGAGGCGGTGGATGATGTGGCCTTCCGGCACGGGCGTCAGCTCCCCCGGGTCGTTGGACAGGACGGGCCGCTGGGCGGGCCCGAGGACATGTCCATCATCGCAGCCGGCTCCGACACCACCGCGGCCCCTCGGATCAACGGATCGACAGATCAGCGGATCGGCGAGGTGCGCAGGTCAGCGGACCGGCATGCCCATCAGCCGGGCCAGGATGACGCGGTCCAGCTCGGCGGCCGTCCCGGCCACGTCCAGGTAGGAGTTGTCGATGATCGGCAGCCCGGAGTTGTACCAGCCGGCCATCCGCCCGTGGATGCGTGCCACTTCCTCGTCCCCGAGGCGCCGGTTGCCGCTGCGCCGGGCGTTGCGGCGCAGCACGGAGTCCAGGCTGGGCAGCAGGACGACCGGGATCATGCCGGGGCCGATGTGCCGCTTCCAGCCGCCGAGGCCGATCGCCGGGCGGTCCGGGAAGACGGCGTCGTCGATGATGCAGGAGATGCCGTTGGCCAGGTAGTTGCGGCAGGCGAAGCCGCAGGTGCGGCGGGCCAGCCGGTACTGCGCCTCGGAGGCGTTGTTCCAGCCGGACTGCGGGTTGGCGAAGCCGGACTGCACCCATTCCCGTACGTCGTCCAGGCTGATGTGCGCGGTCGGGGTGGGCCGACGCTCGGCCCAGTACCGGGCGACGGTGGTCTTGCCGGCCCCGGCCGGACCGATCAGCAGGACGGCGATCGGCCCGGTGGGCGCGTGCTGCTGCGGCGGGTGGGCGGGCAGCTGGACCGGCGTCCCGGACGGCAGCACGAAGTGCCCGGTGCCTCCTGCGGGAACCGGCGCGCTGGGCATCGGAGCGGGCGCCGGGACCGCGGCGGGGGCCGGAGCCGGGCCGGCGGCCGGCACGGGAGCCTGCCCGGGGGCCGGCGGAGCAACGGGTGCCTGCGAACGAGTCGGCGCGGGCCGAACCGGCGCGGGCTGAACCGGCGGCGGAGGCGGCGGTGCGACCGGCGCTCCCGAGGGGTTCACCCCCGTACCGCCCCCCGGCGGCACCGGCGGAGCGGCGGGACGCGGCGGGACCTGCCCACCTCCGGCGTACTGCGTCACGGCACCCTCCCGACACCTCTCAGCGGGGACACTACACGGCGGCCCGGCGGCGGGCCCAGTCCGCCGCCGGGCCCCGGCCGTGCGGCCGGTCCGACCCCACCTGCGGGAGTCGGACCGGGCCGCCCCCTCAGCGCGTGGTGAGCTGCTCGGCCAGCGCGCGCAGCGCCAGCTCGTACGAGCCCAGCCCGAAACCGGCGATGGTGCCCGACGCCACCGCGGCGATCACCGAGGTGTGCCGGAAGGTCTCCCGGGCGTACGGGTTGGAGATGTGCACCTCGATCAGCGGCGCGGTGCGCTGCGCGGCGGCGTCCCGCATCGCGTACGAGTAGTGCGTGAACGCGCCCGGGTTGATCACCACGGGCACCTGCCCGTCGGCCGCCTCGTGCAGCCACTCCACCATCTGCTGCTCGGAGTTGGTCTCGTGCACCTCGACCTCGAAGCCGAACTCCTTGCCGAGCTCGGTGCAGCGCTCGACCAGACCGGCGTACGAGGTGGCGCCGTAGACGTCCGGCTCGCGGCTGCCGAGCCGGCCGAGGTTGGGGCCGTTGAGCACCATCACCCGGGTCACGCCGAGACCTCCGCGTAGGCGGCGACCAGCAGGGACGGGTCGGGGCCCTCCAGCACGGAGGTCTTGCCGAGGCCGTCCAGGACGATGAAGCGGATCAGGTCGCCGCGCGACTTCTTGTCGATCTTCATCGCGTCCAGCAGCTTCGGCCAGGCGTCCGCGCGGTAGCTCAGCGGGAGGCCGACCGAGGCCAGCACGGTGCGGTGCCGGTCGGCCGTCTCGTCGTCCAACCGGCCGGCCAGGCGGCCGAGTTCGGCGGCGTAGACCATACCGATGGAGATCGCGGCGCCGTGCCGCCACTTGTACCGCTCGTTGCGCTCGATGGCGTGGCCGAGGGTGTGGCCGTAGTTGAGGATCTCGCGCCGCCCGGCTTCCTTGAGGTCCCCGGAGACCACGTCGGCCTTGACCTGGATGGCGCGGCGGATCAGCTCGACGGTGTGCGCCCCGGCCGGGGTCTTGGCGCCCTCGGGGTCGGCCTCGATCAGGTCGAGGATGGCCGGGTCGGCGATGAAGCCGCACTTGATGACCTCGGCGAGGCCGGAGACGTAGTCGTGCTTGGGCACGGTCTCCAGGGTGCCGAGGTCGGCCAGCACGCCCACCGGCGGGTGGAAGGCGCCGACCATGTTCTTGCCTTCGGCGATGTTGATGCCGGTCTTGCCGCCGACGGCCGCGTCGACCATGCCGAGCAGCGTGGTGGGCATGGCGATCCAGCGCACCCCGCGCAGCCAGGTGGCGGCGACGAAGCCGGCCAGGTCGGTGGTGGCGCCGCCACCGAGGCCGACGATGACGTCGCTGCGGGTGAACCCGGTCTGTCCGAGCACCGACCAGCAGTACGCGGCGACCTCGGCGCTCTTGGCGTCCTCGGCGTTGGGCACCTGCAGCGCGATCGCCTCGTAGCCCTCGCCGAGCAGGTCCTCGCGGATGGCGTCGGCGGTGGCCTCCAGCGCCTCCGGGTGGATGATCGCGACCCGCTTGGCCCGGGTGCCGATCAGCGGCGCCAGCTCGCCGAGCAGCTGGTGCCCGATCAGCACGTCGTACGGGTCGTGGCCGGCGCTGCCGCCGACGTGGATCCTGACGGTGGTGTCAGTCATGGGGGGTTTTCAGCTCCAGTGCTTCCAGTACGGCGTCCGCGACCTGCTCGGGGGTGCGCCCGGCGGTGTCGACGACGGCGGTGGCCACCTCCAGGTAGAGGGGGCGGCGGGCGTCCATCAGCTCGCGCCAGCGGGCCCGCGGGTTGACGGCCAGCAGCGGGCGCGGGGCGTCCAGGCCGACCCGCTTGACCGCGTCGGCCAGGGGGACCTCGAGGAGGACCACCGGCAGCTCGCGCAGCAGCTCACGGGTGGCCTCGGCCATCACCGCGCCGCCGCCGAGCGCCAGCACCCCGTCGTGTCCGGTGGCGGCGGCGCGCACGGCCGCGACCTCCAGCGCGCGGAAGTGCGGCTCGCCCTCGTCGATGAAGATCTCCGGGATGGGCTTGCCGGCCGTCGCCTCGATGTCGGCGTCGGTGTCCCGGAAGCCGAGGCCCAGGCGCTCGGCCAGGGCCCGCCCGACGGTGGACTTGCCACTGCCGGGCGGGCCGACCAGCACCACAACAGGAGAGGTCATCGGATGATCAGGTGGTCGAGGTAGCCCTGCACGTTGCGGCGGGTCTCGGTGACGTTGTCGCCGCCGAACTTCTCGTTGACGGCGTCGGCCAGCACCAGGGCGACCATCGCCTCGGCGACGATGCCCGCGGCCGGCACGGCGCAGACGTCCGAGCGTTGGTGGTGCGCCTTGGCCGGCTCGCCGGTGCGCACGTCCAGGGTCTGCAGCGCCCGCGGCACGGTGGCGATCGGCTTCATCGCGGCGCGCACCCGCAGCACCTCGCCGGTGGACAGGCCGCCCTCGGTGCCGCCGGAGCGGTCGGAGGTGCGCTTGACGCCCTCGGGGGTCGGGACGATCTCGTCGTGCGCCTTGGAGCCCGGCACCCGGGCCAGGTCGAAGCCGTCGCCGACCTCGACGCCCTTGATCGCCTGGATGCCCATCAGCGCGGCGGCCAGCCGCGCGTCCAGGCGGCGGTCCCAGTGCACGTGCGAGCCGAGGCCCACCGGCACGCCGTACGCCAGCACCTCGACCACGCCACCGAGGGTGTCGCCGTCCTTGTGGGCCTGGTCGATCTCGGCGACCATCGCCTTCGAGGCGTCCGCGTCCAGGCAGCGGACCGGGTCGGCGTCCAGCTTGGCCTCGTCCGAGGGCTGCGGCAGCACGCCGGCCGGCGCCTTGGCGGCGGCCAGCTCGACCACGTGGCTGACGATCTCGATCCCGGCCACCTCGCGGAGGTACGAGCGGGCGACGGCGCCCAGCGCGACCCGGGCGGCCGTCTCGCGGGCGCTGGCGCGCTCCAGGATCGGCCGGGCCTCGTCGATCGAGTACTTCTGCATGCCGGCCAGGTCGGCGTGGCCGGGCCGGGGGCGGGTGAGCGCCTCGTTGCGGGCCAGGCCCGCCAGCACCTCGGGGTCGACCGGGTCGGCCGACATGACCTGCTCCCACTTCGGCCACTCGGTGTTGCCGACCATGATCGCGACCGGGCTGCCCATGGTCAGGCCGTGCCGGACACCGCCGAGGAAGGTCACCTCGTCCTGCTCGAACTTCATCCGCGCCCCGCGGCCGTAACCGAGCCGACGGCGCGCCAGCGCGTCGGCCACCACGGCGGTGGTGACCGGTACACCGGCGGGCAGGCCTTCCAGCGTCGCGACGAGTGCGGGGCCGTGCGACTCCCCCGCCGTCAGCCAGCGCAACGTACCCAACGGAGCTCCTTCATCAGCGGACCGGCCCACGGCACCGCCGGGGCCCGCCCGAGCGTGCCTTCTGCCTGAATCCTTTCATGAGCCGGCGGCACCCGGGGGCGCAGTCCGCGTGACGGACGGCAACCGGTCACGATCCGGCCGGGAGACTGCGGGGAGGCGACGAGGAGACCGCCGACGGGCAGCCGACGGACAGCCGGAGGCCCCGGCTCAGTGCCCGGTGAGCGCTTTCTCCCCAGCCTCGCGCATCGCCGCCAGCGGCCCGGGCGTCCGCCCGGTGAAGGCCTCGCTCTGCAGCACCGCCTGGTGCACCAGCAGGTCCAGACCGCCCAGGACGGTCGACCCGCGCTCGGCACAGGCGGCGGCCAGCGCCGTCGGCCACGGGTGGTACAGCACGTCGAACAGCGCCCCCGGCTCGGCGGGCAGCGAACCGGCGAAGGCGTCGGTCGCACCGACCGGTGTGGTGGAGACGGTCAGCGGCTGCGCCAGCGCCTCGGCCCCGCGCTCCCAGTCGGCGGTGCGCACGACCAAGCCCAGTCGCTCGCCCAGCTCGGCCATCTCCCGGGCCCGCTCGGCGCTGCGCACGTAGACCGTCACCTCGCCGGTGCAGATCTGGGCGAGCGCCGCCAGCGCCGAGGAGGCGGTGGCCCCGGCGCCCAGGACGGCGGCGCCGGGCACGTCGATGATCCCGCGCTCGCGCAGCGCGTTGACCAGCCCGGGAATGTCGGTGTTGTCCCCGGTCCGGCGGCCGTCGGCGGTGAACACCACGGTGTTGACGGCGTCCACCGAGCGGGCCGTCGCGCTGACCTCGTCGAGCAGCGGGATGATCGCCCGCTTCAGCGGCATGGTGAGCGACAGCCCGGCCCACTCGGCCTCGTCCAGCCCGGCGAGGAAGCCGGGCAGCGCGGCCTCGTCGACCTCGAAGCGGTCGTAGCGCCAGCCGTCCAGCCCGAGCGCCGCGAAGGCGGCCCGGTGCAGGTCCGGCGAGAGCGAGTGGGCGATCGGCGAGCCGAGGACGGCCGCCCGGTGCTTGCTGGTCAACGCTGCCTCTCCATGGACTGCCTTACGGCCAGGGCTACTTGGTGGTGCAATGGCCGCGCGCCTCGTCGAAGCCCTGCCCGGCCGCCTGGCAGTACTCCTTGACGTTGGCGTAGTGCTCCTTGCTCGTCTCGGCGAACCTGGTGTGCTGCGGGTCCATCGCGATGAAGTACAGCCACTTGCCGTCCGCCGGGTGGAGCACCGCGCTTATGGCGTCGTCGCCGGGGTTGGAGATCGGCGTCGGCGGCAGGCCCGCATTGATGTAGGTGTTGTACTTGTTGGACGCGTCGTCCATGTCCTTCTTGGTGAGGTCCTTGCGGCCCAGCGAGTACTGGAGCGTGGTGTCCATGCCGAGACGGTGGTGCGTCTCGGGCTCGTTGGCGAGCCGGTTCTGGATGGTCTTCGCCATCTTGGCGAAGTCCCCCACGTTGTTGCCCTCGCGCTGCAGGATGCTCGCCTCGATGATCACCTCGTAGCCGTTCTTGAGGCCCACCGAGGCGGCCTGGCCGTCCAGGTTCGCGTACTTGTCGACGGCGTTCTTCACCATCTGCTTGAGCAGGTCCTCGGGCTTCATGCCGTCGGCGATGTTGTAGCGGGTCGGCCAGAGGAAGCCCTCGATGTTGCCGTTCGCATACGCCGGCAGGCCGAGGTCGTTGAGCTGGGCCTTGGCGACGCCCGCCGTGGTGCCATTCTGGAGCTTCAGCTTGTCGTCGATCTTGGCGTAGATCTCGGAGGAGTTCTTGCCCTCCGGGATCACGATCGCCGCGCCGCCCGCCTGGGCGAGCAGCTCCTTGAGCGCGTCGGCGGCCGGCATCTCCTTCTTCAGGCCGTAGAAGCCCGGCTGGACCGTGGTGCACTTGGGCTCGGCGTTGCAGGCCTTGGTGTACGCGTCGACGCTCTTGACCACGCCGGCGTTCTTCAGCGCCAGGCCGATCTGCCCGGCGACCGCGTCCTTCTTGACCTCGACCTGGACGGACTCGGTGCCCGCGCCCGTGAAGTCCGGCGGCGGGCCGAAGTGGTCCTGGTAGAAGCCGTAGCCCCACCAACCGGCCCCGCCCATGGCGCCGAGCAGCACCACCGCGACCAGCAGGCACGCGCCACCGTTGCGGCGCCCGGACTTCTTGCCCTTCTCCTTGCGCTTCTTCTTCGCCTCGCGGGACTCGTCCTGCTCACCGAGGAAGCCGCCCTCGGGGTGCTCGGCTTCCTGTTCCGGGTACCCGTCGTCCTCGTGGTGGCCGTCCTCCCGGCCGTCCCACTCGCCGGTCCCGGCTTCGCGCGCGCCGCCGACCGGGTCGGCGCCGGACTCCAGCGCGGCGGCCTCGGCCTCCCAGTCGATGCCGTCCGGCCCGGGGCCCGAAGCGGGCGCGGGTGCCGGCGCCGCCTGCGGCCGGGCCTGCTGCTGCTGGGCCATCTGCTGCTGCGGCACCGCCTGCTGCTGTGCGCCGGGCTGCTGCTGCATCCCCGGCTGCTCCTGCATGCCGTGCTGCTGGGCGCCCGGGAATCCCTGCTGCTGGTAGCCCTGCTGCTGCATCGGCATCTGCTGCTGGTAGCCCCCCTGCGGCATCTGCTGCGGGGGCATCTGCTGCTGGTAGCCCTGCTGCTGCATCGGCTGCTGGTGGCCCTGCGGCATCTGGTGCTGCGGATATCCCTGCTGGGTGCCCGGGAACCCCTGCTGCTGGTACCCCTGCTGCTGCATCTGCTGCTGGGGGTAGCCCTGCTGGGACATCTGCTGCTGGGGGTACCCCTGCTGCACGTCCCCGTACGGCTGCTGGACCTGCTGGCCTTGCTGAACCTGCTGGCCCTGCTGCGGGTACTGCTGCTGCCACTGGCCGTCCTGCTGGCCGGGGACCGGCTGCCGGCCGTCGTACCCGGGATCACCGGGGTGCCACGGCTCGCCCTGGGGGGCGTAGCCCCCACCCAGATCGGTCATTGATCCCCTTAACCGACGGTGACGGCCGGCGGATCGGACCGGCCGTCCGGGACGACGCCGTCCCGGCTGATTCTCGAACCGGCGTGCTAGCGCAGCGCCTGGAGGGAGACGTTACCGTACCGCAGCCTTGCCCCCGCCCGGGCGGACGCACCGTCAGTGGGCGACCTCACGGACGGCACACAACACCGTTACGGAGTCGCCGCACCCGAACCGGAACCGGCCTCGGGCGCCGGACCGGGCGCGGACGCGGAGCCAGGAGCCGACGCGGGACCCGAGGCGGAACCCGAGGCGGCCGCCGAAGTGGAAGCCGAGGCGCTCGGCTTCGCCGCCCGGTTGGCGTTGAACTCGGCCACGTTGCGCTGCTGCACGTCGAAGTTGTCGGTGAACCGGGTGTCGCCGGGCTTCACGGTGACGAAGTACAGCCAGTCCCCCGGTGTCGGGTCCAGCGCCGCCATGATCGCCTGCCGCCCCGGGTTGGAGATCGGTGTCGGCGGCAGCCCGGGGTGCAGGTAGGTGTTGTACGGGGAGTCCAGTTTGGTCTCGGTGACCGTGGTGTTCAGGGTCGATCGGCCGAGCGCGTAGTTGATCGTGGAGTCCAGCTGCAGCGGCATGTGCTTGGCCAGCCGGTTGTAGATCACCCGGGCCACCTTGCCCATGTCCTCGGTGTTGTCGGCCTCGCCCTGCACCATGCTGGCCACGGTGACCAGCCCGTAGACGCTCTGCCCGAGGTTCTGCGCGACGACGTTGGCGTCGTCGCGGGTGAACTCCTTGCCGGCCCGCTCCACCATCTGCTTCAGCAGGTCGATCGCGGTGGTCCCGTCGGTGACGCTGTACGTCGCCGGGAACAGGTAGCCCTCGGGGCTGCCGTTGGTGAAGTCGGGCAGGCCCAGTTCGGCGCCCTGGTCCTGGGCGGTGCGCTGGGTGGTGCCGTCGGGCAGGCCGAGCTTCTTGTCGATGGCGGCGTAGATCTGGTAGCCGCGCCAGCCCTCGGGGATGGTGAGGCCGTTGGCGTTGGCCGGGTCGATCAGGATGGCCAGCGCCGCGACGGCGGACATCTTCTGCTTCAGCGTGTACGTGCCGGGCTGGATCCGTCCGGCGGCCGCCGCGCTGCCCTTCGCGGCCCGGGTGAAGGCGAGCGAGCTGGCCACCACGCCGTTGCGGACCAGCGCGGACGCGATCTGGGACAGGCCGGCGCCCTCCGGCACGGAGACCTGGACGCTGCCGCTGCCCTGCCCCGCGAAGTCGGCGGCGGCCGGGGGCTTGCGCTGTGACTGGAGCCAGGTGTATCCGGTCAGCCCGATGCCGCCGAACACCGCGATCAGCGCGAGCGCGGTGAGCCCGCAGGCCAGTCCGTTGCGCCGTCGGTGCGGATCCGGCGCATCGAAGCGCGGACGGGGCGCGGACGGCGGACGGCCCTCCGGCTCCAGTACCGGCGCACCCAGGTGTCCGGGTGTGAGCCCGGGGTGGAAGTCCTGGTCGGTCATGGCTCGCGCCCCTCAACGGTCCCAGATCGATCCGGATCGATCTCAAATCGATCCAAAACGGAATCGGAAACGAACGAAAAGAGGTCCGTGCGAACGCGTCCGCACGGACCCCTCAACCGGGACGTTAGATCAGGCTCCTCAGCCGAGCGCCTCGACGCTCTCACCGGGCGGGCGTCCGCTCACCCGTTCGGACTCAAGGGCGGTCTGCAGGATCACCACCGCGGCGGCCTGGTCGACCACCGAGCGACCCTTCTTCGCCTTGACGCCCGAGGCGCGCAGCCCGTGGGTCGCGGTGACGGTCGACATCCGCTCGTCCACCAGCCGCACCGGCACCGGGTAGAGCCGGTTGGCCAGCCGCGCCGCGTAGGCGCGGACCTTCTCCGCCGCCGGGCCCTCCTTGCCGCTCAGCGAGCGCGGCAGCCCGACGATCACCTCCATCGCGTCGTACTCCTCGACGATGGCGGCGATCCTGGCCTGCGACTTCACGCCGGCCGGGACGGTCTCCACGGGCGTGGCGAGCACCCCGTCGGGGTCGCAGGACGCGACCCCGATCCGGGCGTCACCGACGTCGACGGCGATCCGCCGCCCACGCCGGAAGGGCCTCTCCTCGTGCTCCATCAGCTGGCGCGCTCCGCGACCAGGCCGCGCACCGCGGCGATGGCCTCGCCGACCGCGGCCGGGTTGGAGCCGCCGCCCTGGGCGACGTCGTCCTTGCCGCCACCGCCGCCGCCGAGGGTCTTGGCGGCGGTCCGGACCAGCTCGCCGGCCTTGATGCCACGGCCGCGGGCGTCCTCGTTGGTGGCGATCACGGTCAGCGGGCGGTCGTTCGCCACGGTGAAGGCGGCGACCACGGCCGGGCGCGCGCCGAGGCGGCCGCGCACGTCCAGGACCAGCTTGCGCAGCTCGTCCGCACCCACACCGTCGGCGACCTGCGCGGCGACCACGGCGATGCCGTGCACGTCCTCGGCCGAGTCGGCCAGGCCCGCCGCGGCGGCCAGCACCTTCTCGGCGCGGAAGCGCTCGATCTCCTTCTCGGCGTCCTTGAGCTTGGCGAGCATGCCCGAGATCTTCTCCGGCAGCTCCTCCGGGCGGCCCTTGACCAGCTCGGTGAGCTGGGAGACCACGGTGTGCTCACGGGCCAGGAACTTGTACGCGTCGACGCCGACCAGCGCCTCCACGCGGCGCACGCCGGAGCCGATCGAGGACTCGCCGAGCAGCTTCACCAGGCCCAGCTGGGCGGTGTTGCCGACGTGGGTGCCGCCGCACAGCTCCTTGGAGAAGTCGCCGATGGAGACGACCCGGACCTCGTCGCCGTACTTCTCGCCGAACATCGCGATGGCGCCGGCCTTGCGGGCCTGGTCCATCGTCATGACCTCGGCGGTGACGTCGAGCTCGCGGCCCAGCACGTCGTTGATCTTCTGCTCGACGTCGACCAGCACGCTGCCCGGGACGGCGGCGGGCGAGCCGAAGTCGAAGCGGAAGCGGCCGGGGGCGTTCTCGGAGCCGGCCTGGGCGGCCGTCGGGCCGAGCGCGTCGCGCAGCGCCTGGTGGGTCAGGTGGGTGGCCGAGTGGGCGCGGGCGATCGCCCGGCGGCGCTCGATGTCGATCGTGGCGTACGCCGAGGCGCCCAGCACGACCTCGCCGAACAGCACGCCACCCGAGTGCACGATGACGCCCGGGACGGGCTGCTGCACGTCCCGGATCTCCACCACCGCGCCGGACTCCAGCCGGATCCGGCCGTGGTCGGCGAGCTGGCCACCGCCCTCGGCGTAGAACGGGGTGCGGTCGAGGATGATCTCGACCTCGTCGCCCTCGGAGGCGGCCGGCGAGGGAACGCCGTCCACCAGCAGGCCGACCACGGAGGCCTCGCCCTCGGTGAGGGCGTAGCCGGTGAAGACGCTCGCGCCGGACTTGTCGGCGACCTCGCGGTACGCGGCGACGTCGGCGTGGCCCATCTTCTTGGCCTTGGCGTCCGCCTTGGCGCGGTCCCGCTGCTCCTGCATCAGGCGGCGGAAGCCGGCCTCGTCCACCTGGAGGCCCTGCTCCTCGGCCATCTCCAGGGTCAGGTCGATCGGGAAGCCGTAGGTGTCGTGCAGCTTGAACGCCTGCTCGCCGGAGAGCACCGCACCGCCGGCCTGCTTGGTCTCGGTGACCGCGACGTCCAGCAGGTTGGTGCCGGCCTTCAGGGTCTGCAGGAAGGCCACCTCCTCGCCGACGACGACCGTCTCGACGCGCTTGCGGTCGGTCTCCAGCTCCGGGTACTGCGGGGCCATCGCCTTGATGGCGACGTCGATGAGCTCCTTGGCCACCGGCTCGGTGGCGCCCAGCAGACGCATGTTGCGGATGGCGCGGCGCAGGATGCGGCGCAGCACGTAGCCGCGGCCCTCGTTGCCGGGGGTGACGCCGTCGCCGACCAGCATCAGCGCGGTGCGGATGTGGTCGGTGACCACGCGCAGCGAGACGTCCGACTTGTGGTCGGCGCCGTAGGTGTGGCCGGTGAGCTCGGCGGCGCGGTCGAGGATCATCCGGCTGGTGTCGATCTCGAAGAGGTTGTCGACGTCCTGCAGGATGGCGGCGAGGCGCTCCAGGCCGAGGCCGGTGTCGATGTTCCTGCTCGGCAGGTCGCCGAGGATCTCGAAGCCGTCCTTCCCGTCGCCGTGGCCGCGCTCGTACTGCATGAAGACCAGGTTCCAGATCTCCAGGTAGCGCTCGCCGTTGACGGCGGGGCCGCCCTCCTCGCCGTACGCGGGGCCGCGGTCGTAGTTGATCTCCGAGCACGGGCCGCAGGGGCCGGGGACGCCCATCGACCAGAAGTTGTCCTTCATGCCGAGGCGCTGGATCCGCTCGGAGGGGACGCCGATGACGTCACGCCAGATCTGCTCGGCCTCGTCGTCGTCCTTGTAGACGGTGATCCAGAGCTTCTCCTTCTCCAGGCCGTAGCCGCCGTCCGCGACGGGAGTGGTGAGCAGCTCCCACGCGAACTTGATGGCTCCTTCCTTGAAGTAGTCGCCGAAGGAGAAGTTGCCGCACATCTGGAAGAAGGAGCCGTGCCGGGTGGTCTTCCCGACCTCCTCGATGTCCAGGGTGCGCACGCACTTCTGGACGCTGGTGGCGCGCGAGAACTGCGGCTTGACCTCGCCCAGGAAGTAGGGCTTGAACGGCACCATGCCGGCGTTGACGAGCAGCAGGGTGGGGTCGTCGGCGACCAGGGACGCCGACGGAACGACGGTGTGGCCGCGCTCCTCGAAGAAGCGCAGCCAGCGGCGGCGGATCTCAGCCGACTCCATTAGTGGTCCTTCCGGTTCGGGGTGCCGCCCCGCGGCGGCAGAGCGCGGCGGGGCGTTTCTTCAGTGGCATGGGGGGTGGTGCGGGCACTGCGGGCGGGGGGCAGGGCGGCGGCCGGGCTGCCGGGCGCCGCCGAGATAGCTCGGTACTGCGGCTCGCCGCGCAGGACGCGGCGCGCGCTCCGGGGTTCCACCACGGCGGTGCCGCGCAGTCCGAGGTCGTCCTTCAGCTGCTCCTCGCGCTCGACCATGCCGGCCTTCACGTCCTGGGCGAACTGCTTGGCCAGGTCGCCCAGGTGCAGCGCACCGCGCGCCGCGGTGCCGGAGAGGCTGTCCGGGGTGAGCCGGTGCACGGCCTCGTTGGCCTTGTTCATGGCCCAGACGGTGGCGCCGGCGCCGACCGCCATCCAGAAGATGCGTCGCACCATGCCGTCAGCCCCTCACCGCTCGCCGGACCCTGGAGAGCAGGCCGCCCCTGGGCGCGGTCGCGGCACGCACCTCGGCGCGGATCAGCCGGGCCAGTTCCTCGCGCTCACCGGTCTGCAGCGGCACGGAGGGCAGGCTGCCCTGCTGCTTGGAGACCGCCTTGCGGACGCCGTAGCTGAAGGCCGCGACCTTCACCAGCGGTCCGCCCAGGGTGGCGGCCACGGTGGAGGAGAGCGCGTTGGCGTTGGCGGCGGCGTCCTGCACGTTGGCGGTGATCTCGTCGACCCGCTCCAGCTGCTCGTTGGCGCTGCGCACCGCGGCGCCCGCGTCGGTCAGCAGCGGCACGGCCTGCTCGGTGACCGCGGAGACCAGGACGGCGGCCTCCTTCAGCACGCGTGAGAGGCGGACCAGCACAACCGCGAGCAGGGTGACCAGGACCGCCCAGAACACGGCGACGAGCAACCCGGCCAGCTCTCCCACGGACACCTTTGCGCGCTCCCTCGCCTTGCTGTTCTCCCAGACGGAACCCTATCGCGCCCACGCCCGGTTTCCGGACCGGGTGGTCGGCGCGGGCGACCCGACCGGGTGTGCGAACCGCGCGCGTAACCTACCGTCCGGTCACCTCGTTCTGCCAGGCAGGTCGTCGCGCGGACGGCCCGAGCACGTCCGGACCGCGAGCGGTCCGGCCTGGAACACGGGGAGCAGCGCTTGGCCGGCGACTGGACAGCACAGCCCTGGGAGACCGCGGCGGGGCCGCGCGAGCCGGAGCACGGCCGGCTGCCGGCCGAGGTGACCGGCTTCGTCGGGCGGCAGCGGGAACTGGCCGACCTGGCGGACCTGCTGGCCGCCGCCCGGCTGGTGACGGTGACCGGCCCGGGCGGGGTGGGCAAGAGCCGGCTGGCACTGCGCGCGGCGGCCCGCGCGGACGGCGTCTTCCCGGACGGCACCTGGCTGGTGGACATCGCGCCGGTGCAGGACCCGCTGCTGCTCGGCCACGCCGTGCTGGAGGCGCTGCGGCTGACCGACGGCACCGCCCGTCCGCCGCTGGACGTGCTGGCCGAGCGGCTGGCAGGCCGGCGTCTGCTGCTGGTGCTGGACGGCTGCGAGCACCTGGTCGAGGCCTGCGCCGAGCTGGCGGACGCCCTACTGCGGGCGCTGCCCGGCCTGCGGGTGCTGGCCACCAGCCGCACCGCCCTGCGGGCCTCCGGCGAGCACCTGCTGACCCTGACGCCGCTGCCGGTCGACCCGTCGCCCGGCGACCCCCCGGCGCCCGGCTCGCTGCCGGACGCGGTGCGGCTGTTCGCCGACCGGGCCAAGGCGGTGCTGCCCTCCTTCGAGGTGACCGAGGCCAACGCTGAGGCGGTCGGTCTGCTCTGCCGACGGCTGGACGGCATCCCGCTGGCCGTGGAGCTGGCGGCCGGACGGTTGCGCGCGCTGTCGGTGGAGCAGATCACCGCCCGTCTGGACGACCGCTTCCGGCTGCTCACCGGCGGCTCCCGGACGGCCCTGCCGCGGCACCAGACACTGCGCACGACGATCGGCTGGAGTCACGAGCTCTGCACGGTGCAGGAACGTTTACTCTGGGCCCGCCTGTCGGTCTTCGCCGGCAGTTTCGACCTCGAGGCCGCCGAGTACGTCTGCGCCGGCGACGGCGTCGAACCCGAGGACGTCCTGGACCTGCTCGACGAACTGGTCGCCAAGTCCGTGGTGCTGCGCGAGGACAGCAGCTTCGGCGTCCGCTTCCGCCTGCTGGACACCCTGCGCGAGTACGGCGGCCACTGGCTGCGCGCCGCCGGCGAGGAGCAGCGGCTGCTGCGCCGCCACCGCGACTGGTACCTGGGCGTCGCCACCTGGGGCGAGGTCGAGTGGTTCGGCCCCCGCCAGGCGGAGACCGCCGAGCGCACCGAACTCGCCCACACCAACCTCCGCGCGGCGCTGGAGTTCTGCCTCGCCGAGCCCGGCGAGGAGCAGATCGCCCTGCTGCTGGCCGGCACGCTCTGGTTCTACTGGGTCGGCTGCGGCCACCTCGGCGAGGGTCGGCACTGGCTGGACCGCGCGCTCGCCCTGGACCGCGAACCCACCGAGGCCCGCGCCAAGGCGCTCTGGGTGACCGGCTACATGGCCACCCTCCAGGGCGACCTGGCCGTCGCCCGTCCGGCCCTGGAGGAGTGCCGCCGCCAGGCCCTGGACACCGGCGACGACCGGGCCCTCGCCTACGCCGTCCACCGCCAGGGCTGCGCCGCCCTGATCGGCGACGACCCGGACCGCGCCGCCGAGCTGTTCGAGGAGGCGCTCTGGCACTACCGGACCATCGGCGAGCTCAACAGCAACGTGGTGATGGCCATGCTGGAACTCGGCCTGGCCTACCTGTTCCAGGGCGACCTCGACAGCGGCGAGCTCTGGTTCGGCCAGGCCCGCGAGCTGTGCGAGGAGCACGGCGAGCAGTGGGCGTACGCGTACGTGCTGTACGCGACGGCCTACTCGCACTGGCTGGACGGCGCCGTCCAGCCGGCCCGCGCGCTGGCCCGGGAGTGCGTGCGGCTGAACCACCGCTTCCACGACCTGCTCGGCATCGTGCTGGGGATCGACCTGCTGGCGCTTCTGGAGACCGAGCCGAGCGGCCCGGGCGAGCCGGGCAACCTGCGCGAGGCCCGGGTGCTGCAGGGTGCCGCGCACCGGATCTGGCGCACGGTCGGGACCCCGTTCCTCGGCTCGCGGAACTTCTTCGGCACCCACCAGGAGTGCGCCGAGCGGGCTCGGGCCGGGCTGACCGAGCGGGAGTATGAGGAGTGCTACGAGGCCGGCACCCGACTGGACCTGGACGAGGCCGTCTCCCGGGCGCTCGGCGGCGGAGGCTCGGCGGACGGTCCGGAGCCGGGCCCGGGTCCCTGCTCGGTGCCGCCCGCTCCCGCTCCCTCGCCGGTCCGCAACAGCTGAGGTCCGGAATAGTTGAAACTTGTCCATTGCTTGAGGGGGCAAGGATCCACCCGGAAGGAGCACCATGGCCGTCCACAACACCGCCGACGAGTACCGCATGGCGACGTTCTACTTCGACTCCAAGGCGTACACCGACGCCGCCCGCATGCTCGAGGGCGTACTGGCCGAGGAGCCGGCCAACCTCTCCGTCCGGCTGCTGCTCGCCCGCAGCTACTACCACTCCGCCCGACTCGGCCGCGCCGAGGCCGAGTTGCTCCGGATCCTGGATGCCGACCCGACCGAGGACTACGCCCGGATGATGCTCGGCCGCACCCTGGAGCGCCAGGGCCGCGCCGCGGAGGCCCGCCCGCACCTGCGGCTGGCCGCCGCGATGGCCGGCGAGGCCGTCTGAGCGGCGAGCACCGGAAGGTGAGCGCCTGAACGGCCGGCACCGGAAAAGGGGCGAGCCCCCGCCGCCTCGAAAGGCGACGGGGGCTCGCTTGTGGTCCTGCGAAGAGCGGAACCGCTCGCGGGTCAGCGCGAGTAGTACTCGACGACGAGCTGCTCGTCACAGATCACCGGGACCTCCTTGCGCTGCGGCGCGCGGTCCAGGCGGAAGGCCAGGGCCTTCAGGTTGACCTCGAGGTACTTCGGGGTCTGGCCCTCACCCGCGTAGCCACCCTCACGGGCGACCTGGAAGGGGACCTTCTCCTTGCTGCGCTCGCGGACGGTGACCACGAAGCCCGGCTTCATCTGGAACGACGGCTTGTTGACCTTGCCGCCGTTGACCTCGATGTGGCCGTGGACGACCATCTGGCGGGCCTGGTAGATGGTGCGGGCGATGCCCGAACGCAGGACCAGGGAGTCCAGACGGCTCTCCAGGTCGGCGACGAGCGCCTCACCGGTCTTGCCCTCGGCCTTCTTCGCGCGGTCGAACGCGCGCGCCATCTGCTTCTCGCTCAGGTCGTACTGAGCGCGCAGACGCTGCTTCTCGAGCAGACGGACCTTGTAGTCCGAGTTCTGCTTGCGACCACGGCCGTGCTGGCCGGGCGGGTACGGGCGGGCCTCGAAGTACTTGACGGACTTCGGGGTCAGCGGCACGCCGAGCGCACGCGCGATCTTGACCTTGGGACGCTTCTGGTTCGCCATGAACCAAACCTTCCTTGCTTACGAATACGGCTTCACCAGGTGTTGACGGAGGTCGCACGTCGCGACCCGGAGAAAACCCCGCCGCCTGCGCGATGGGATCAGCCGCTCTCCGGAGCCGGGCACGAAAGTGCTTGTCACACGGACCGGCCCGGAATCCGGGCCGCCCGCGACACCGAAACGGTGCGCGACGCTCCTGCTGCGGGCCCCTCGGAAGAGGCCTACCGCCGATGTCCCGCTGGTGCGGCCGGTCGGTGGGGTCTCCCCCGCCGCCGTCCCGAGACATGGCACTCCGATCGAGTATAGCCGCCGATCACTCGCCCTTTTCCCCGGGCGTCTGCTCGGCCGCCTTCTCGACTGCCTTCTCGGCCGACTTCCCGGGCTTGCGCTCCGTCTGCTTCTCGCTGCGGCGCTCCCCGCGCAGCCGCCCCCGGGTCCAGTCCACGACGTCCGCGTAGCGGGCCTCGCCGCCGCGCCGGGTCGGCTGGTAGTACTCCTTGCCGTGCACCGCGTCCGGGGCGTACTGCTGGGTGGCGATGCCCTCCGGCAGGTCGTGCGGGTACTGGTAGCCCTGGCCGTGGCCGAGCTTGCCCGCGCCGCCGTAGTGCGCGTCCCGCAGGTGAGCCGGGACCGCGCCCGCCAGGCCCTGCCGGACGTCCGCCAGCGCCGCGTCGATCGCCAGGTAGGCCGCGTTGGACTTGGGTGCCAGGGCCAGCGCGATCGCCGCCTGGGAGAGGATGATCCGCGCCTCCGGGAAACCGATCAGCGCCACCGCCTGCGCGGCCGCCACCGCCGTCTGCAGTGCCGTGGGATCGGCCAGGCCGATGTCCTCGCTGGCCGAGATCATCAGCCGGCGGGCGATGAACCGCGGGTCCTCCCCCGCCTCGATCATCCGGGCCAGGTAGTGCAGGGTGGCGTCCACGTCGCTGCCCCGGATCGACTTGATCAGCGCGCTCGCCACGTCGTAGTGCTGGTCGCCGTCCTTGTCGTAGCGCACCGCGGCCTGGTTGACGGCCGTCTCCGTGGTGGCCAGCGTGATGCTGGACTCACCCTTCTCCAGCGCCGCCCCGGCCGCCGCCTCCAGCGTGGTGAGCGCCCGCCGGGCGTCCCCGCCGGCCAGCCGCACCAGGTGGTCCTCGGACTCCTCGGTCAGCTCCAGCGCGCCCCCCAGGCCGCGCTCGTCGGCCACCGCGCGGCGCAGCAGCGCGCGGATGTCCTCGTCGGTCAGCGACTCCAGGGTGAGCAGCAGCGAGCGGGACAGCAGCGGGGAGATCACCGAGAAGTACGGGTTCTCGGTGGTCGCCGCGATCAGGGTGACCCAGCGGTTCTCCACGGCCGGCAGCAGCGAGTCCTGCTGGGCCTTGGAGAAGCGGTGGATCTCGTCCAGGAAGAGCACCGTCTCCCGGCCGGACATCCCGACCGCCCGCCGGGCGCCGTCGATCACCGCCCGGACCTCCTTGACCCCGGCGGTGATCGCGGACAGCTCGACGAAGCGCCCCTCGACGGCCTGGCTGATCACGTGCGCCAGGGTGGTCTTCCCGGTGCCGGGCGGCCCCCAGAGGATCACCGAGCTGGTGGCCGCCGGGCCGCGCGAGCCCGCGACCAGCCGCCGCAGCGGCGAGCCGGGCTTCAGCAGCTGCCGCTGCCCGGCCACCTCGTCCAGGGTGCGCGGGCGCATCCGTACGGCCAGGGGCGCCCGCCCGGGCTCCTTGGCCTGGCGTTCCTCGGCGGCGGCGGTGAAGAGGTCCGGTTCGTCCACACCGGAAGCCTATGCGAGGGCTGCGACACTCCTCACTGCCCGCTCCTCACCGCCCACCGCTCAACGCTCACCGCTCACCGCTCACCGCTCACTGCTGCGGCGGACGGCGGTCCATCAGGACGACGTCGAACTCCTCCACCGACCGCAGGGTGGCGCCGGCCACGGCGATCGCCTGGGCCCGGGCGTCGGCCTGCGGTCCGCGGGAGGCCACCAGGCTGTCCCGGTCCGCGAAGACCGCGCCCACAGAGCCGTGGCCGGTCGCCCGGTCGACCAGCAGCGCGCCGGTCACGAATCCCGGCATCTTCTCCAGCGTGGGCAGCGCGCGCTCTCGGAAGACGTCGGCCAGCCGGTCCACCCCGGCCGGGTCGACGTCGACCCGCACCAGCCGGAACCCGGCGCCCGGTCCGGCCTCGCCGGGCGGGGCCACCACCACGGCCTCCCAGACCTCGGTGGTCACGGTGCCCGCGAGTGTCGCCAGGAGCTCGGCGCGGCGGCCGCCCAGTTCCCGGTCGCTGTCGCGCTCGGCCTGGGCGGACTCCCACCAGGAGCCCATGGCGATCTTGCCCAGCTCCCGGTCGGCGAACAGCCCGTAGCCGCGGTAGCCCGGCCGGCCGGAGAGCAGTGCGAGGGCCTCGGTGCGGAGCGCGTCGAGGGTCTGCTCGATCCGGTCCGGGTTCCCGGTGGCATAGACAGTGCGAACGAACATGAGCGTGCCTCCTGAGGACGTCCGGACGCCACGCGGGGCCGTTTCTCGGATGCGGCGTCCGGAGAAACCCCGTCTTCAGTCCAGTTTGGCAGCGTGGTCCGGAACGTACTTCTGGAGGTCGCGCGGGGGCCGCTGGTAGCCGCGCGAGGCCGGGCGGGGCGGCAGCTCGATCCGCGGCGCCTTGATCTCGTGGTACGGCAGGCTGGAGACCAGGTGGGCGATCATGTTGATCCGGGCCCGGCGCTTGTCGTCGCTCTCCACCACGTGCCAGGGCGACTCGGGGATGTCGGTGTGGACGAACATCTCGTCCTTGGCCCGCGAGTAGTCCTCCCAGTGGATGATCGACTCGATGTCCATCGGGGAGAGCTTCCAGCGCTTCATCGGGTCCTCCAGCCGGTCCCGGAAGCGCTGCTCCTGCTCGGTGTCGCTCACCGAGAACCAGTACTTGCGCAGCAGGATGCCCGCCTCGATCAGCATCCGCTCGAAGGTCGGGCAGTGGTGCAGGAACTGCCAGTACTCCTCGTCGGTGCAGAAGCCCATCACCCGCTCGACCCCGGCGCGGTTGTACCAGCTCCGGTCGAACAGCACGATCTCCCCGGCCGCCGGCAACTGCTCGGCGTACCGCTGGAAGTACCACTGGCTCTTCTGCCGCTCGGTCGGCGTGGGCAACGCCGCGACCCGGGCGATGCGCGGGTTCAGGTACTCCGTCACCCGCTTGATCGCTCCGCCCTTGCCCGCGGCGTCACGTCCCTCGAAGACCACCACCAGCCGGGCGCCCTCGACCCGCACCCATTCCTGGAGCTTCACCAGCTCGTGCTGCAGCCGCAGCAGCTCCCGCTCGTACGGCTTCCTCGCCAGTCGCTCCGGCTTCGCGGCCACGCTCTGCTCCTCCGTCCGACCGACGCTGATGCACACTCACCGTAGGCGCAGCACGGCGGATTCGCAGGCCGGAACGGAACAGGGCCGACGGCGAGGAGCGGCGGCCTAGACCGCGACGAAGGGCTCGGGGTAGCGGCAGAGCCCGCGCGGGCCGCCGTCGTACGCCGCCAGCGGCAGCGTCTGGAAATAGGCCTCCGGCACCTCGAACGGGCCGGCGACCTCGTACCGCCCGGCCGGCGCGAAGCCGAACCGCCCGTAGTACCCGGGATCGCCGAGGACGACCACGAGCTTCTCCCCGGCTTCCTCGGCCGCCGACAGCGCGGCCCGGACGACGAGTTCGCCGACGCCCCTGCGCTGCCACTCGGGCGCCACGGCGACCGGTGCGAGCGCCAGCGCCTCACCGTCCCCGACCCACAGCCGGGTCAGCAGCGCGTGGCCGATCACCAGTCCGGTCTCGTCGACCGCGACCAGGGACAGCCCGGGCAGCCAGGCGGGATCGCGACGCAGCGCGTCCACCAGGTCCGCCTCGTCCGGGCCGGGGAACGCGGCCATGTGGACGCGTCTGGTCGCCGGGGCGTCCTGCGGACACTCGACTCTCGTGGTGACTTCTGTGACTTCTGTGACCTGCATGAGTCAACCCTCCCTGTGTCACACGTCGTTGTGGACCGGCCCCGGACGGTGGGTGGACCGTCCGGGGCCGTTGCAGGTTAGCGGATGACGCTTCGTCAGGACTTCGGCTGAGCCTCGGACTTGGCGTCCTCGCGGACCTTGGGCTGGGCGTCCACGCCGGCCTCGCGGCGCTGCGCCGGGGTGATCGGGGTCGGGGCGCCGGTCAGCGGGTCGCCACCGGTGGACGTCTTCGGGAAGGCGATGACGTCGCGGATGGTGTCGTACCCGCCGAGCAGGGTGACGATCCGGTCCAGACCGAAGGCGACACCACCGTGCGGCGGCGGGCCGTAGTTGAAGGCGTCCAGCAGGAAGCCGAACTGCGAGGCCGCCTCCTCCTCGGAGAGGCCGATCGCGTCGAACGCCCGCTTCTGCACGTCGCGCTGGTGGATACGGATCGAACCGCCGCCCAGCTCCGAGCCGTTGAGGACCAGGTCGTACGCGTTGGACAGCGCCGAGCCCGGGTCGGTGTCGAAGGTGTCCAGCGACTCCGCGGTCGGGGCGGTGAACGGGTGGTGCACCGCGTGCCAGCCCTGGAAGGCGCCCTTGTCGTCCTCGATCGGCTCGAACATCGGGAAGTCGACCACCCAGAGGAAGGCCCACTTCGACTCGTCGATCAGCTGGCAGCGGCGGCCGATCTCCAGACGGGCGGCACCGAGCAGCTCCTGCGAGGCGCGCTCCTTGCCGGCCGCGAAGAAGACCGCGTCGCCGTTCTTGGCGCCCGCGGCGGCGGCGAGGCCGGCCAGGTGCTCCTCGGAGAGGTTCTTGGCGACCGGGCCGCGCAGCTCGCCGGTCTCGGCGTCGATGAGCACGTAGGCCAGGCCCTTGGCGCCGCGCGCCTTGGCCCAGTCCTGCCAGGCGTCCAGCTGCTTGCGCGGCTGCGAGGCACCGCCGGGCATGACCACGGCACCGACGTACGGGGCCTGGAAGACGCGGAACTCGGTGCCCTTGAAGTACTCGGTGAGGTCGGTGAGTTCCTGGCCGAAGCGGACGTCCGGCTTGTCGGAGCCGTAGCGGCCCATGGCGTCCGCGTAGGTCATCCGGGGCAGCGGGTTCGGGATCTCGTAGCCGTGCACCTCGCGCCAGACGGCACCGATGATCTTCTCGCCGAGGGCCAGGATGTCCTCCTGGTCGACGAAGGAGGCCTCGATGTCCAGCTGGGTGAACTCCGGCTGCCGGTCGGCGCGGAAGTCCTCGTCGCGGAAGCAGCGGGCGATCTGGTAGTAGCGCTCCATGCCGGCCACCATCAGCAGCTGCTTGAACAGCTGGGGCGACTGCGGCAGCGCGTACCAGTGGCCGGGCTGCAGGCGGACCGGGACGAGGAAGTCGCGGGCGCCCTCGGGGGTGGAGCGGGTGAGGTACGGCGTCTCGATGTCGAGGTAGTCGTTCTCCTCCATCACCCGGCGGATGATGTTGTTGACCTTGGAGCGCAGCCGCAGGCCCTTGGCCGGGCCCTCACGGCGCAGGTCCAGGTAGCGGTAGCGCAGCCGGACCTCCTCGTTGACCGTGCCCGGCTCGTACTCGGCGACCGGGAAGGGCAGCGGGGCGGCCTCGGAGAGCACCTCGATCCCGCTGACGACGACCTCGACGGCACCGGTCGGGATGTCGGGGTTCTCGTTGCCCTCGGGGCGGACGCGGACGTCGCCGACGACCTTGACGCAGTACTCGGCGCGCAGGCCGTGCACCGAGTCGAGGTCGCGGACCACGATCTGCACGGTGCCGGAGGCGTCGCGCAGGTCGATGAAGGCCACGCCGCCGTGGTCGCGGCGGCGGGCGACCCAGCCGGCCAGGGTGACGGTGGTGCCTGCGTGCTCCGGGCGGAGCGTGCCCGCGTCGTGCGTGCGGATCACAGCTGCTTCTCCTTCAGGGTGGTGACGAGTGCGTCGAGGACGACGGGGGTCTGCTCGCCGGTGCTCAGGTCCTTGAGCTGGACGACGCCCTCGGCGAGGTCCCGGTCCCCGGCGATCAGGGCGAAGCGGGCGCCGGACCGGTCGGCGGACTTCATGGCGTTCTTGATGCTCTTGACGCCGAAGGCGAGGTCGGTGGCGACGCCGGCCCGGCGCAGCTCGATCACCTTGGCGAACAGGATGTTCTTGGCCTCCTCGCCGAGCGCGACCGCGTACACGGCGGTGGCGGCGGGCAGGTCGAGGGTGACGCCCTCGGCCTCCAGCGCGAGGAAGGTGCGGTCCACGCCGAGGGCCCAGCCGACGGACGGCAGCGCCGGGCCGCCGATCATCTCGGACAGGCCGTCGTAGCGGCCGCCGCCGCCGATCGCGGACTGGGCGCCGAGGCCGTTGTGCACGAACTCGAAGGTGGTGCGGGTGTAGTAGTCCAGGCCGCGGACCAGCTTCGGGTCGTCCACGAAGGCCACGCCGGCCGCGGTGAGCAGCTCACGGACCTTCTCGTCGTACGCCTTGCACTCCTCGCACAGGTAGTCGCGGAGCTTCGGGGCGTCGGTGAGCTGGGCCTGCACCGACTCGCGCTTGTCGTCGAGGACGCGCAGCGGGTTGATCTCGGCGCGGCGGCGGGTGTCCTCGTCCAGGTCCAGGCCGGCCAGGAACTCGATCAGGGCGGCGCGGTAGACCGGGCGGCACTGCTTGTCGCCGAGGCTGTTGAGCAGCAGCGAGTAGTCGCTCAGGCCCAGCGAGCGGAAGGCGTCGTCGGCGAGGATGATCAGCTCGGCGTCCAGCGCCGGGTCCTCGGCGCCGATCGCCTCCGCGCCGACCTGGGAGAACTGGCGGTAGCGGCCCTTCTGGGCGCGCTCGTAGCGGTAGTACGAGCCGGAGTACCAGAGCTTGACCGGCAGGTTGCCCTGCTTGTGCAGGTTGGCCTGGAGCGCGGCGCGCAGCACCGAGGCGGTGCCCTCCGGGCGCAGCGCGAGCTCGTCGCCACCCTTGGTGGTGAGGTTGTACATCTCCTTGGTGACGATGTCGGTGGACTCGCCGACGCCGCGGGAGAACAACTTCACGTCCTCGAAGACCGGGGTCTCGACGTAGCCGTAGCCGGCCCGGCGGGCGGGCGCGGCGATGCGCTCGCGGATCGCCAGGAAGGTCGCGGAGCTGGGGGGCAGCAGGTCGTAGGTGCCCTTGGGGGCGGTGAAGGTGCTCAACTTCTCTTCCGTCACATTCCTCGTCGCGGGAAAGCCGGGGCGCCGACCGCCCCCGCTGCCTGTCGGAGGTAGGGGTTGGTGGCGCGCTCGCGGCCGATGGTGGTCTGACCGCCGTGGCCGGAGAGGACCACGGTGGAATCGTCGAGGGGCAGGCACACCCGGGCCAGCGAGGTCATGATCGCCTCGCTGTCCCCGCCCGGGAGGTCGGTACGCCCGATGGAGCCGGCGAACAGCAGGTCGCCCGAGAACAGCACCGGGGGGAGGTCCTCGGCACCGGGCGTCCGGAAGGTCACCGACCCCCCGGTATGGCCCGGGGCGTGGTCCACGGTGAGATGCAGGCCGGCCAGCTCCAGCACGCTGCCGTCGGTGAGCTCGCGCACGTCGTCGGGCTCGCCGACGGTGAGCTCGCCCATCAGCTGGGTGCCCAGGGAGCGGCCGAGCGCCTTCTCCGGGTCGGACATCATGTACCGGTCCTCGGGGTGGATCCAGGCCGGGACGCCGCGGGCGCCGCAGACCGGGACCACCGAGGCCACGTGATCGATGTGGCCGTGCGTGAGCAGCACGGCGACGGGCTTGAGCCGGTGTTCGCGGATCAGTTCCTCGACGCCGGAAGCCGCCTGGTGGCCGGGGTCGACGATGACGCACTCCTCGCCCGCCGCCGGAGCGACCAGGTAGCAGTTGGTGCCCCAGGCTCCAGCGGGGAATCCGGCGATGAACACGCGCGTCCTTCGTGATGCGGTCGGTGGCGACGAGGATGGAAAGTCAAGTGGTGTACGGGCAGCCTACCGGCGGTACGGCTCCGGTTGCGAACCAGATGGGGGTGGCGGGACGCGGCCTTCTGACAGGTTCACCGCGTCCTTACGGGCCCGGTCCCTACACTTGGCCGCCGAGGGATGCGATGATCCGCTCCGGAATCCATCCACTTTTTCCCCGCACATCCGTAGGAGACACGGCCGGTGGTCAGTAGCGAACAGCGGCGGCGGCAGCTCGCCCGCGAGAAGTACGAGCGCCAGTTGGAGCGCCGGGTCGAGGCGGCGGCCGCGCGTAGGCGCCGCAACACGATCCTGGGCTCCTCATTGGCCGTCGTGGTCCTGGCCGGCGGCGGGACCCTGATCGCCACCGGCGCGTTCAGCTCGGACGACAAGGACAAGAGCACCTCGGCCGCGAGCACCCCGCAGGCCGCGCCGACCCAGGCCGGCGAGCCGACCACCCCGACCCGCAAGCCGGTCGAGGGCTGCGCCGACCCGGCGCCGGGCGCCCCCAACGGCAAGAAGTGGCAGGCCGAGCCGGCCATGTCGATCGACCCGGGCGCCGCGTACACCATGGCGCTGGACACCAACTGCGGCAAGGTGACGATCGCGCTGGACGCGGCCAAGGCCCCGCACACCGTGAACTCCTTCGCCTTCCTGGCCGGCGAGAAGTACTTCGACCACACCAAGTGCCACCGCCTCACCACCGACGGCATCTTCGTGCTGCAGTGCGGCGACCCGACCGCCAGCGCGACCGTCCCGGGCGGGACGGGCGGCCCCGGCTACAAGTTCGCGGACGAGAACCTGGCCGGCGCGACCTACCCGGCGGGCACCGTGGCGATGGCCAACTCCGGCCCGGGCACCAACGGCAGCCAGTTCTTCCTGGTCTACAAGGACACCAAGCTGCCGCCGAACTACACCCCCTTCGGCAAGATCAGCGGCGGCTTGGACGCGGTGCAGAAGATCGCTGCCGCCGGCACCCTGGAGGGCTCCCCGGACGGCCACCCGATGGCCGACGTGACCTTCAACTCCGTTACGGTGTCGAAGGGTTGATAGGCTCCGGGGCCGTCGGCGGCCGGCGTCCACGCCGCCCCCGCCCGGCCCCGGACCGAAATCGCCCGGCCCCGGACCGAAATCGCCCGGCCCGGATGCGGACAGCACCGGGCCTGGTCGCCTATGTTGGCGTTGTATAGGGTGCCCGCACCCGCCTGGCCGTCACCCTCGGCAGAAAGGCACGGCGGACGGGGACGGCGGACTCATCGGTCCGCCGCACATCAACTGTGGACGACGGACGCGCGCCGCCCCGGCGCGGGCGCGACGTCATGTGGAGGACGCGCTATGAGCAGCGACCCGTGGGGCCGTGTGGACGAGCAGGGCACGGTCTACGTCAGGACGGCCGACGGCGAACGCGTCGTGGGTTCCTGGCAGGCCGGCTCGCCCGAGGAGGCCCTCGCCTACTTCGAGCGCAAGTACCAGGGCATCGAGGTGGAGATCGGCCTGCTGGAGAAGCGGGTGCGCACCACCGACCTGGCCGCCAAGGACGCCCAGACCGCGCTGGAGCACCTGCGCGCGCAGGTCGTCGAGGGGCACGCGGTCGGCGACCTGGACGCCCTGGCCAAGCGGCTGGACACGCTCGCCGGCGAGATCGAGAGCCGGCGCGAGGAGCGCAAGGCCGCCCGCGCCAAGGCCCAGGACGAGGCCCGCGCGGCCAAGGACGCCCTGGTCTCCGAAGCCGAGCAGCTCGCCGAGTCCACCCAGTGGCGGGAGGCCGGGGACCGGCTGCGCGCCCTGGTGGACACCTGGAAGGGCCTGCCGCGCCTGGACCGCAAGAGCGACGACGAGCTGTGGCACCGCTTCTCGCACGCCCGCTCGGTCTTCTCCAAGCACCGCAAGGCGCACTTCGCCACCCTGGACGCCGAGCGCGAGACGGCCCGGCAGACCAAGGAGGCGCTGGTCGCCGAGGCCGAGGCGCTGTCCTCGTCCACGGACTGGGGCACCACCGCGGCCTCCTACCGCGACCTGATGGCGCGCTGGAAGTCCGCCGGCCGGGCCCAGCGGGACATCGAGGACGAGCTGTGGGCGCGGTTCCGCGGCGCGCAGGACGTCTTCTTCCAGGCCCGCTCCGCGGTGTTCAGCGAGCGGGACGCCGAGCAGGTGGAGAACCAGAAGCTCAAGGAGGCGCTGGCCGACGAGGCCGAGGCGATCCTGCCGATCACCGACCTGAAGGCCGCCAAGGCCGCGCTGCGCGAGGTCAACGAGCGCTGGGAGGCGATCGGGCACGTGCCGCGCGAGGTCCGTCCGAAGCTGGACGGCCGGCTGAACGCGGTCGAGCGGGCCATCCGCGAGGCCGAGGACGCCGACTGGAAGCGCTCCAACCCGGAGGCCAAGGCCCGCGCGGCCGGCATGGTCGGCCTCTTCCAGGCCAAGGCCGACAAGATCCAGGCCGACCTGGACAAGGCCCGCGCCGCCGGCAACGCCTCCAGGGTCGCCAAGCTGGAGTCCGAGCTGACCGGCGTGCAGACCCTGCTGGAGCAGGCGCACCGCAGCCAGGAGGAGTTCAGCGGCTGATCGGACGCCGCAGGAACACCGAAGGGGCCCCGGGTCGATCCCGGGGCCCCTTCGCGTGCGGCTGCTCGCGCGCGGCTACTTGCGCGCGGAGGTGACGCGGTAGACGTCGTACACGCCCTCGACGCCGCGCACCGCCTTGAGCACGTGGCCGAGGTGCTTCGGGTCGCCCATCTCGAAGGTGAAACGGCTCATCGCCACCCGGTCGCGGGAGGTCTGCACCGCCGCCGACAGGATGTTGACGTGCTGGTCGGAGAGCACCCGGGTGACGTCCGAGAGCAGGCGGGAGCGGTCCAGCGC
Organism: Kitasatospora sp. NPDC034023; assembly: GCF_055575795.1. Taxonomy (NCBI): domain Bacteria; kingdom Bacillati; phylum Actinomycetota; class Actinomycetes; order Kitasatosporales; family Streptomycetaceae; genus Kitasatospora; species Kitasatospora sp. NPDC034023. The sequence goes on along the minus strand of NZ_JBVIRY010000007.1, from coordinate 181,660 downwards.
CTCGACCTGGATGGCCACCAGGAAGACCGAGGACTGGGTGGCCGCCCACTCGACGTCGATCATGCGCTCCGGCTGCTGGCTCAGCGCCTCGACGTTGACGCAGTCGGCGCGGTGCACCGAGACGCCGTTGCCGCGGGTCACGAAGCCGACGATCGGGTCGCCCGGCACCGGGGTGCAGCAGCGGGAGAGCTTGACCCAGACGTCCTCGACGCCCTTGACGATCACGCCCGGGTCGCCCTTGGCCCGGCGGCGCGCCGCGCGGCGGGTGTCGTGCGTCGGGGTGGCGGTCTCCGCCAGGTCCTCGGTCGCGCCCTCCTCGCCGCCGAGCGCCTGGACCAGCTTCTGGACGATGTTCTGCGCGGCGACGTGGCCCTCGCCGATCGCGGCGTAGAGCGAGGAGATGTCGGGGTAGCGCATCTCGTGGGCCAGGGTGACCAGCGAGTCGCCGGTCAGGATCCGCTGGATCGGCAGGCCCTGCTTGCGCATCGCCCGGACGATCGCCTCCTTGCCGTGCTCGATCGCCTCCTCGCGGCGCTCCTTGGAGAACCAGGCGCGGATCTTGTTGCGGGCGCGCGGCGACTTGACGAAGCCCAGCCAGTCCCGGGACGGCCCTGCGTTCTCCGCCTTGGAGGTGAACACCTCGACGGTGTCGCCGTTCTCCAGGGTCGACTCCAGCGGCACCAGCCGCCCGTTCACCCGGGCGCCTATCGTCCGGTAGCCGACCTCGGTGTGCACCGCGAAGGCGAAGTCGACCGGGGTCGCGCCGGCCGGCAGGGCTATCACGTCGCCCTTGGGCGTGAAGACGAAGACCTCGTTGCTGGCCAGGTCGAAGCGGAGCGACTCCAGGAACTCGCCCGGGTCGGCGGTCTCCTTCTGCCAGTCCAGCAGCTGCCGCAGCCAGGCCATCTCGTTGACGGCGCCGGCCTTGTCGTCCTTTCGGACCTGGGTCGGGGTGTCGGTGCGGACCTTGGACGCCCCGGCGACCGCGCGCTGCTTGTACTTCCAGTGCGCGGCGATGCCGTACTCGGCCCGCCGGTGCATGTCGAAGGTGCGGATCTGGAGTTCGACGGGCTTGCCGCCGGGGCCGATCACCGTCGTGTGCAGCGACTGGTACATGTTGAACTTGGGCATCGCGATGTAGTCCTTGAACCGCCCCGGCACCGGGTTCCACCGCGCGTGGATGGTGCCCAGCGCCGCGTAGCAGTCGCGGACGGTGTCGACCAGGACCCGGATGCCCACCAGGTCGTAGATCTCGGCGAAGTCCCGGCCCCGGACGATCATCTTCTGGTAGACCGAGTAGTAGTGCTTCGGCCGACCGGTGACGGAGGCGGTGATCCGGGCGCCGCGCAGGTCCGCCTGGACCTGGTCGATCACGGTCGCCAGGTACTCATCCCGCTTGGGGGCGCGCTCGGCGACCAGCCGGACGATCTCGTCGTACATCTTGGGGTAGAGGATCGCGAAGGCGAGGTCCTCCAGCTCCCACTTGATGGTGTTCATGCCCAGCCGGTGCGCCAGCGGGGCGTAGATCTCCAGCGTCTCGCGGGCCTTCTTCTCCTGCTTCTCCCGCTTGAGGTAGCGCATCGTGCGCATGTTGTGCAGGCGGTCGGCCAGCTTGATCACCAGGACGCGCGGGTCCTTGGCCATCGCCACGACCATCTTGCGGACGGTCTCGGCCTGCGCGGCCTCGCCGAACTTGACCCGGTCCAGCTTGGTGACGCCGTCGACCAGCAGGGCCACCGAGTCGCCGAAGTCCTTGCGCAGGGTCTCCAGGCCGTAGTCGGTGTCCTCGACGGTGTCGTGCAGCAGCCCGGCCATCAGGGTCGGGGCGTCCATGCCGAGCTCGGCCAGGATCGTCGCGACGGCCAGCGGGTGCGTGATGTACGGGTCGCCGCTCTTGCGCTTCTGCCCGCGGTGCCACTTCTCGGCCACCGCGTACGCCTTCTCGATGTCACGCAGCAGCGCCGGGTCGGCCTTGGGGTCGTTGGCCCGGATCGAGCGGAACAGCGGCTCCAGGACGGGGTTGAGCACGCTGGTGCGCTGGCCGCCGAGGCGGGCCAGGCGGGCGCGCATGCCACCGGTGGAGCCCCGGCCGGACGGGGCGAGCGAACGCGAGGAGGTCGGCGCCGGGCGTGCCGGGGTGGCCCCCGAGGGCGTGGGACTGTCTTCGGGGGCGGCCGCTGCGGCCGTGGGCACAACCTCGTCGGGCAAGGACTACTCCTCGGGGCACCGGGCCGACCCCTGCCGTGGCCCGAACGGACGGACACAACCGGGAGGGGATGAATCTTCATGGTACCGAGCCGGGCGCCCCGGTGTTCATCCGGCCGGGCCACGAAACGGAAGGGCGGCGGTCGGATGTTCCGACCGCCGCCCTTCCGCAGTTGCCTCAGACCGTGACCAGCGTCTCCAGCGGAGCACCGTTCAGGTGCCCGGCCAGCCGCGCGCGGCCGTCCAGGAAGCCCAGCTCCATCAGCACCACGACGCCCGCCAGCTCGGCGCCGGCCTCCTTCACCAGGTCCAGCGAGGCGCCGATGGTGCCGCCCGTGGCCAGCACGTCGTCCACCACCAGCACCCGCTCACCCGGTGCGAAGGCGTCGCACTGCACCTCCAGCGTCGCCGCGCCGTACTCCAGCTCGTACGAGCGCCGGAACACCTCGCCGGGCAGCTTGCCCTGCTTGCGGATCGGCACGAAGCCGAGCCCGGCCGCGAAGGCCGCCGGGGCCGCCAGCACGAAGCCGCGCGCCTCCAGGCCCACCACCTTGGTCGCCCCGAGCTCCTTCGCCCGGTCCGCCAGCGCCCGGGTGAGGGCGCCGAAGGCCTCGGCGTCGGCGAGCAGCGGCGCGATGTCCTTGAACAGCACACCCGGCTTCGGGTAGTCCGGGACGTCCCGGATCCGGCTGTTCAGCAGCTCGGCCAGTGCGGTGTCGGCGGTGGTCACGGTGTCGGTCCTTAGGGTCGGGGCTCAGCTCTTGGTGGACGGACGGCCCTTGGCACGAGTGCCGGCCGAGCGACCACGCTGACCGACCATACCCGCAGGCTGGCCCTCGTCCGCGAGCTCGTCCGCGGGCACCGCGTCCTCGGCCTTGGCGGCCGAGGCCCGGTGCTGCAGGACCCGCTTGCGCAGCGCCTTCATCGTCGGCTGCTCCTCCTTGAGCTGCGCCAGCAGCGGGGTGGCGACGCAGATCGAGGAGTAGGCACCGGCCGCGAGACCGATGAACAGCGCGAGCGAGATGTCGTTCAGCGTGCCGGCGCCCAGGAAGCCGCCGCCGATGAACAGCAGCGCGGCCACCGGCAGCAGCGCCACCACGGTGGTGTTGAGCGAGCGCACCAGGGTCTGGTTGAGGCCCGCGTTGGCCGCCTCGCTGTAGGTGAGCTTGTTCTGCTTGGTGAGCCCCTTGGTGTTCTCCTTCACGGTGTCGAAGACGACGACCGTGTCGTAGAGGGAGTAACCGAGGATCGTCAGGAAGCCGATCACCGTACCGGGGGTGACCTCGAAGCCCACCAGGGCGTAGACGCCGATGGTGATCAGGAGGTCGTGGATGAGGGCGACCAGGGCGGCCACCGCCATCCGCCACTCGAAGGCGATCGCCAGGTAGACCGTCACCAGGATCATGAAGACGATCAGACCGGTGAGCGCCTTGTTGGAGATCTGCTTGCCCCAGCTGGGGCCGATCACCTGGGCCTCGACGGTGTCCAGCGGAACGCCGATCTTCTCGGCGAGCTGCGAGCGCACCTCGTCCGAGCTCTTCGGCTCCTCGGTGCTGACCTGGATGCGGATCTTGCCGTTGTCGGTCGACTGCACCAGCGGGTGCGAGGAGACGACCTGGTCGGCCTTCTCCTGCGCCTGCGAGACGGACAGGCCGGGCTTGGCCACGGTGTAGACCGAGCCGCCCTTGAACTCGATGCCCAGGTGCAGGCCCATGGCCAGGCCGATCGCCGCGACCAGCACGATCGCACCGGAGATGGAGTACCAGAGCTTGCGGCGCCCGACGAAGTCGAAACTGACCTCGCCCTGGTAGAGCCGGTGACCCAGATTGGAGAAGCGCGACACGGTGTCAGGCCTCCTTCACGGCGGCAGAGGAGGAGTTACGGCGACGGCTGCTGCGCAGCGGCGGGCGGGCGCCCAGCCGCTTGGGGTCCAGGCCGGACCACGGGTGGCCGTTCAGGAAGAACTTGCGGCGGGCCAGCAGTGTGATCAGCGGCTTGGTGAAGAGGAAGATCACCACGACGTCGAGCGCGGTGGTCAGCCCCAGGGTGAACGCGAAGCCCTGGACCTTGCCGACCGAGACCACGTAGAGCACGGCGGCACAGAGGAAGGAGACGAAGTCCGAGACCAGGATGGTGCGCCGGGCGCGCGGCCAGGCCCGCTGGACCGCCGGGCGCAGCGGGGCGCCCTCGCGGACCTCGTCGCGGATGCGCTCGAAGTACACGATGAAGGAGTCGGCGGTGATACCGATCGCGACGATCGCACCGCAGACCGCGGGCAGGTTCAGCGCGAAGCCGATCCCGCCGCCGAGCAGGCTCATGATCGAGTAGGTCAGGATCGCGGAGACGATCAGACCGGCGATCGAGACCAGGCCGAGGCCGCGGTAGTAGACCAGCGAGTACGCGACGACCAGCAGCATGCCGATCGCGCCGGCCACCAGGCCGGCCTTGAGCTGGTCGCTGCCGAGCGCCGGGGAGACGGTGGTGATGTCGCTCTTGGCGAACTCCAGCGGCAGGGCGCCGTAGCCCAGCACGTTGGCGAGGTCCTGCGCCTCGGTCTGCGAGAAGCGACCGGTGATGACCGCGCTGCCGCCCGGGATCGGGCCGTTGACCTGCGGGTGCGAGACGACCTGGTTGTCCAGCACGATGGCGAACTGGTTGGTCGGCGGGGCCTGGGTGGCCAGCTGGCCGGTGATCTTGGAGAAGGCGTCCGTACCGGTGCCGTTGAACTGCAGCTGGACCTGCCAGCCGGCGCCGGTCTGGGTGTCGAGCGAGGGCTGGGCCTTGGTGACGTCCGAGCCCTTCACGGCCACGGGGCCGAGGGCCAGCTTCTCGTAGTAGCCGTTCTCGGCCTTCTGGGAGCAGGCGACGACGGCCTTGTCCTCGGGGCCGGTCTGGGTGGCGCGGACCTCGGGCTTGGTGCAGTCGAGGGCGGCGAAGGCGGCGGACAGCTCCGGCGGGACGGTGCCCTGGGTCATCGCGGCGCTCAGGTCGGCGGCGCTCGGCGGGGTGGCCGGGGCGCTCGGAGCGCCGGTGGCGGCCGGGGCGGCGCTGCCGGTGGCGGGGGCGGACGGGCTGGCGCCCTCGGCGGCCAGCGCCTCGCCGACGGTGCGGCCCTGCTTGGTGGCGCTCGCGGTCGCGGACGGCGTGCCGGTCGCGGCACCGGCCGGCGGGGTGGCACCGGCCGACGGGGTCGCGCCCGGGGTGCCGGTGGCGGCGGCGGACGGGGTGCCGGTGGGCGTCGGAGCGGTGACACCGCTGGGAGCCACGGCCAGGACCGGGCGGAAGAACAGCTTGGCGGTGGTACCCACCTGGTCCGCCGCGTTCTGCTGGTTGCCGCCCTTGGGGATGTTCACGATGATCGTGTTGTCGCCCTGGGTCTGGACCTCCGCCTCGGAGACACCCATACCGTTGACACGGCGCTCGATGATCCCGGTGGCGATGTCCATGTTGGACTTGGTGATCGCCTTGGGGTCGGTCGACTTCGCGGTCAGCGTGATGCTGGTGCCGCCTGCGAGGTCGATCCCGAGTCGGGGCTTGGTGTTGCCCGTCCCGAACATGAGGGCGACCAGTCCGACGGTGACGACCAGGATGAGGGCCAGCGCCCGCCCTGGGTAGCCGTCGCGCGGGCGCGACTTGGGTGTTGCCACCTTGCTCGTTTCTCCCTGTCCATGCCACCTCCCCGACCGGACCCCCGTCCGGCTCGTGGCTGAACGGGGGTACGGAGGTTCTGCGGCCCTGAGGTCCTGTGGGCTCGCGGCACTGCGCCGCGCGGCCGAGCGGATTGCCCGGCCGTACTACTTGCTCGCGGGAGCCCCGCCCTCGACGTCGCCCTTCTCGGCGCCGTCCTTGGTGAGCGACAGCGGCTTGTCCTCGACCGGCTCGGCGTCGGCGTCCTCGGCCTCCGGCTCGGGAAGCTCGTCGTCGGCGGGGCGACCGTTGATGATCGCGTCGTACTCCTGGGGGTCCAGGACGGCCGCGATCGCGCTCTTGGTGAAGTGGGTGACCACGCCGGGCGCGATCTCCAGCTCGACGGTCTCCTCGTTGACCGCCTTCACCTGGGCGTACAGACCGCCGATGGTGCGCACTCCAGCCCCGGGCTCCAGCGCGGTCTGCATGCTCTGCTGCTGCTGCTGGCGCTTCTTCTGCGATCGGAACATGAGCACGATCGCGACGACCGGGAGGAGAAGGATGATGAGGTTCACTGCAGCCAGGGTCCTTTACGGGCCGCCGGCCGGCGGCCTGTGTGGTATTGGTCGGCCCGTCAGGTGAGAGGGGCGGTCCGGCGGAGTCTATGCAACCCCGAATCGATCGGACAACGCCAAGCATCGCATCCTGTTGCCGAAAGTGGCGAGCCTCCGCCTGCACAGATTCCCCGGGCTTCCCTCGTGACTCCTCCTTGCGGTGCGGCGGCTGCACGGGCGGGGACGGCCCGGTACGGCTCACCCGTTCAGCCGATGACGGTCAACTTTCGTCGGCCGGGAAGAGCTCCGGTTGGGGCGGGACGCCGACGCGGGTCGCCTGGAGCGGCGGGGTCTGCGCCCGCGAGGTCTGCGCCGGAGGAGTCAGGCCGAGGTGCTGCCAGGCGGCGGCGGTGGCGATCCGCCCGCGCGGAGTCCGGGCGAGCAGGCCCTCGCGGACCAGGAAGGGCTCGGCGACCTCCTCGACCGTCTCGGCCTCCTCCCCCACCGCGACCGCGAGTGTCGACAAACCGACCGGTCCGCCGCCGAACAGCCGCAGCAGCGCGTCCAGCACCGCACGGTCCAGCCGGTCAAGGCCGCGGGCGTCCACCTCGTAGACGGCCAGCGCCTGGGCGGCGATCCCGGCGTCGACCTGGCCGTCGTGCCGGACCTGCGCGTAGTCGCGGACCCGGCGCAGCAGCCGGTTGGCGATGCGCGGGGTGCCGCGCGAGCGCCCGGCGATCTCGGCGGCGCCGGCCGTGTCTATCTCCACGTCCAGCAGCGCGGCCGAGCGGTGCACCACCCGCTGCAGCTCGGCCGGGGCGTAGAACTCCATGTGGCCGGTGAAGCCGAAGCGGTCACGCAGCGGGGGCGGCAGCAGGCCGGCCCGGGTGGTGGCGCCGACCAGCGTGAAGGGCGGCAGCTCCAGCGGGATGGCGGTGGCGCCCGGGCCCTTGCCGACGATCACGTCGACCCGGAAGTCCTCCATCGCCATGTAGAGCATCTCCTCGGCGGGCCGGGACATCCGGTGGATCTCGTCGAGGAAGAGCACCTCCCCCTCGGTGAGCGAGGAGAGGATCGCCGCGAGGTCGCCCGCGTGCTGGATGGCCGGGCCGGAGGTGATCCGGATCGGGGCGCCCAGCTCGGCCGCGATGATCATGGACAGGGTGGTCTTGCCCAGCCCGGGAGGCCCGCTCAGCAGGACGTGGTCGGGCGCGCTGCCGCGCTTGCGGGCGGCCTGGAGCACCAGGGACAGCTGCTCGCGCACCCGTTCCTGACCGATGAACTCGTCCAGCAGCTTGGGGCGCAGCGCCGCCTCGACCGCCTGGTCCTCACCGTCGGCGGCGGCCGTGACCAGCCGGTCGGCGGGTTCCGAGTCGTACATCGTTACGGGCTCCCAAGTCTCCAGAGTCGACAAACGGACAGATCGTCAGATGGCCTCAGCGGGCGCGGTTGAGGCCGCGCAGCGCGAGTCGGAGCAGGGCGCCGACGTCCGGCGTCGACTGGGCCTCCGCCTCCGGGGTGACGGCCGCGACCGCGTCGTCCGCCTCGCGCGGGGCGTAGCCGAGGCCGGTCAGCGCGGAGTGCAGCTGCTCGCTCCACGGCGCCGGGCCGGCCGCGACCGGCTTCTGCGCCGGCACCGAGCCGTGCGGGGCGCCCAGCTTGTCCTTGTACTCCAGCAGCAGCTTGGCCGCCTTCGCCTTGCCGATGCCCGGGACGGCGACCAGCGCCTTCTCGTCGCCGTTCGCGACCGCGGCCCGCAGCGCGTCCGGGCTGTGCACGCCGAGGATCGCCTGCGCCAGCTTGGGGCCGACGCCCGGCGCGGCCTGCAGGATCTCGAAGACCGCGCGCTCGTCGTCGTCCGCGAAGCCGAACAGGGTCAGCGAGTCCTCCCGGACCACCAGGGAGGTCGCCAGCCGGGCCGGCTCGCCCAGGCGCAGGCCGGCCAGCGTGTTCGGGGTGCACTGCACCGCCATGCCCACCCCGCCGACCTCGACCACCGCGAGCCCGGAGGAGATGGCCGCCACGGGCCCTTGCACGAAGGCGATCACCGGAAGGTTCCTTTCACGGGGGTGGAGCGCGTTGTGGCGCGGGCGGCCCGGACGGCGGCCTCCAGGCGGTTGGTCGCCCCGCCGCGCCAGATGTGGCAGATCGCGAGCGCCAGCGCGTCGGCGGCGTCCGCGGGCTTGGGCGGGGCGTCCAGCCGCAGCAGGCGCTGCACCATGGCCGTGACCTGGGCCTTGTCGGCCCGGCCGGAGCCGGTGACGGCCGCCTTGACCTCGCTGGGGGTGTGCAGGGTGACGGGGATGCCGCGGCGTGTGGCGCAGAGCATCGCGACCGCGCTGGCCTGGGCGGTGCCCATCACGGTGCGCACGTTGTGCTGGGCGAAGACCCGCTCGACCGCGACCAGATCGGGCCGGTGCTCGTCCAGCCAGGCCTCGATGCCCTCCTCGATCTGGAGCAGCCGCTGCCCGATCTCGGCCTCGGCGGGGGTGCGAACCACCCCGACCCCGACCATCCGCAGGGGCCGGCCCGGCGCGCCCTCGACCACGCCGACCCCGCACCTGGTCAGCCCCGGGTCCACACCCAGTACCCGCACCACTCGCCCCGCCTTCCGTCTCCGACCTGCGAAGGCTACCGTCCGGGTCCGACAACCCGACCGACGACACCGGCCCGGCGGTCCTGGGACCACCGGGCCGGGCAGTGGGAACGATCACTCAGCGAGGATCAGCCGCCGAGGATCACTCGGCGTCGAGCTCCGCACCGACCTCGTCGGAGATGTCGAAGTTGGCGAAGACGTTCTGCACGTCGTCGCTGTCCTCGAGGGCGTCGATCAGCTTGAGGATCTTGCGGGCGCCGTCGACGTCCAGCTCGACCTGCATGCTCGGGAGGAAGTTGGCCTCGGCCGAGTCGTAGTCGACGCCGGCGTCCACCAGCGCGGTGCGCACGGCGACCATCTTGGAGGCCTCGGAGACGATCTCGAACGAGTCGCCGAGGTCGTTGATCTCCTCGGGCTCCTGGTCGAGGACGACCTCGAACAGCTTGTCCTCGTCCACGCCGTCGGCCTTGGGGACGATGACGACACCCTTACGGGTGAACAGGTACGACACCGAGCCCGGGTCGGCCATCGAGCCGCCGTTGCGGGTCATCGCGACGCGCACGTCGGAGGCGGCCCGGTTGCGGTTGTCGGTGAGGCACTCGATCAGGACGGCGACACCGTTCGGGCCGTAGCCCTCGTACATGATGGTCTGGTAGTCGGCGCCGCCGGCCTCCAGACCGCCACCGCGCTTGACGGCGCGGTTGATGTTGTCGATCGGGACCGAGCTCTTCTTCGCCTTCTGGATGGCGTCGTAGAGGGTCGGGTTGCCCGCCGGGTCGGGTCCGCCGGTGCGCGCCGCCACCTCGATGTTCTTGATCATCTTGGCGAAGAGCTTGCCGCGCTTGGCGTCGATCACGGCCTTCTTGTGCTTGGTGGTAGCCCACTTAGAGTGGCCGGACATCGCCAGCTCCTTTACGTCGCCAAAGGGAAATGAACAGATGAGATCTTACCGGTGTCGTCACCGGTAAGGCGCACACGGTCAGCACGCTGTCAGGACGCGCTCAGCGCGCGGCCGCCGCGAGGTGCTCCTCGACCATCTTGACGAAGTACGCGTGCACCCGGTGATCACCGGTCAGCTCCGGGTGGAACGAGGTGGCCAGCAGGTTGCCCTGGCGCACGGCCACGATCCGGCTGTCCGGACCGTCCGCGGCGGGCAGTTCGGCCAGCACCTCGACGCTCGCGCCGACCGCCTCGACCCAGGGGGCGCGGATGAAGACGCCGTGCACCGGCGCGTCGTCCAGGCCCTTGAAGGCGATCCCGGACTCGAAGGACTCGTTCTGGCGGCCGAAGGCGTTGCGACGCACCGTCATGTCGATGCCGCCGACGCTCTCCTGGTCCTCGCGGCCGTCCAGGATCTTGTCCGCCAGCATGATCATGCCCGCGCAGGTGCCGTACACCGGCATGCCGGCGGCGACCCGCTCGCGCACCGGGTCCATCACGCCGAACAGCAGCGCCAGCTTGGACATGGTGGTGGACTCCCCGCCGGGGATCACCAGCGCGTCGACCTCGGCCAGTTCCTCCGCACGGCGCACCGGACGGGCGAGCGCGTCGGCCTCGGCCAGCGCCACCAGGTGCTCGCGGACGTCGCCCTGCAGGGCGAGGACACCGATGACTGGAGTGCTCACGGTCTTCAACCTCAATCGATCGTTACTACGGAAGTACGTGGCACGGCCCGCCGCAGCGCCGAAGCGCTGGGGCGGGCCCGGGCCCTCGGAACCTGCGGGGCGACTACCAGCCGCGGTTGGCGTAGCGCTCGGTCTCCGGCAGGGTGTCGCAGTTGATGCCGACCATGGCCTCGCCGAGGTTGCGGGAGGCGTCCGCGATGATCTTCGGGTCGTCGAAGAAGGTGGTGGCCTTCACGATGGCGGCGGCGCGCTTGGCCGGGTCGCCCGACTTGAAGATGCCGGAGCCGACGAAGACGCCCTCGGCGCCCAGCTGGCGCATCAGCGCGGCGTCGGCCGGGGTGGCCACGCCACCGGCGGAGAACAGCACGACCGGCAGCTTGCCGAGCTCGGCGACCTCCTTGACCAGCTCGTACGGGGCGCGCAGCTCCTTGGCGGCGGCGTACAGCTCGTTGTTGTCGAAGCCGCGCAGCTTGGCGATCTCGTTCTTGATCTGGCGCAGGTGGCGGACGGCCTCGACGACGTTGCCGGTGCCGGCCTCACCCTTCGAGCGGATCATGGCCGCGCCCTCGGCGATGCGGCGCAGCGCCTCGCCCAGGTTGGTGGCGCCGCAGACGAAGGGGGTGGTGAAGGCGAACTTGTCCGAGTGGTTGACCTCGTCGGCCGGGGTGAGCACCTCGGACTCGTCGATGTAGTCGACACCGAGCGACTGCAGGACCTGGGCCTCGACGAAGTGGCCGATGCGGGACTTGGCCATCACCGGGATGGAGACCGCGGCGATGATCTCCTCGATCATGTTCGGGTCGGACATGCGGGCCACGCCGCCGTCCTTGCGGATGTCGGCCGGAACCCGCTCGAGCGCCATGACGGCCACCGCGCCGGCGTCCTCGGCGATCTTGGCCTGCTCGGCGTTGACCACGTCCATGATCACACCGCCCTTGAGCTGCTCGGCCATGCCCCGCTTGACCCGGGCGGTGCCGATCTGGGGCTGGTCTGCGGTGGTGGGGGTGGTGGACACGTGAGACCTCACTCGAAGATGAACCAGTGCTATCGCCCTATGGTAGGCGGAACGGGTGGCCCCTCCATGCGCCACCGAGTCCAGCCAGGGCGAAGGGATACGACAAACGGGCCGTATCCGTGGACACCCTAAGCAGGCGCCCCTTCCGGCGTGAGAGCGGGCGGCGGGGCGTCGTCCATTTCGAACGCCATCGGGAACGGGGCCTTCCCGGCCAGCCGGAAGTACCGCACCAGCCGGTGCTCGCGCACCGCGCGCGCCGCCCGCACCGCGTCGTTGTGGAACCGGCGGGCCATCGGCACCCGGCGCACCGCGGCCGTCAGGTCACGAACCGCGTCATCGCCGCCCGGCTCGGCCACCAGCGCCGCCACCTGCTCCGGCTCCTCGAGCACCGCCCGCAGCGCCAGGCTCAGCTGGCTCTCCGCCACCTCGCGATGCTCGTCCTCGGCCTGCCGGGCCGCGTGCGCCGCGTCCAGCAGCAGCAGCGAGGCCGCCGGATCCAGCAGCGAGGACGTCGCCAGCTCGATGGCCACCGAGGCCCGGCGGACCAGCTGCGCGTCCAACGCCGCCCGCGCGGCGTCGATCCGGGCGTGCAGCCGGTCCAAGCGACCGGCCGTCCAACTCAGGTACATGCCGAAGAGCACCACGGCCACGGCGGCCCAGATCCAGGTAGTCACGGGCCGCTACGTTACCGGGTGTCACCGGCCGGCCCGACCGGCGTCAGCCGGCCACGACCGCGTTCCGGTAGCTCTCCCGCTCGATGTCCGCCAGGTTGACGGCGGTGAACAGCCGGGCGCCCGGCGCCGGCTTCACGTGCTCGGCCAGCAGCGCCAGGACACCCGCGCCCAGCGCCGCCTTCGCCTCCGGCGTGCGGCCCGGGAACATCTGGACCTCGACGTACACCTGGACGTCGGACGGGGTCCCGCTCGTGCCGACCACGAGCTCCTCGCTCTGCCGGAACAGCGTCTTGCAGGACTCCGGCTTCGCGTCGATCGTCTCCTCGGCGAGCCGGTTGATCGCCAGGCCCAGCGCCCGGCGGTCGAAGCCGCCGGCCAGGCCGGCCGAATAGTCGACGGAGATGTGCGGCATCGGTTTCCCCCATGCAGTGAAGCGATACGGTCGCCCGACCCTAACCCCACCCACACCGGGGCCGACCACGCCCCCGCCGCGGCCCCGGATCAGTCCCTGGCCAGCCCGAACCGGCCGCGCCGCCCGCTGCGCTCGTCCTCCTCGACCACCGCCGCGGCCCCCGCCGTCACCGTCTCGTACACCGACAGGATGTCCGCGCCCACGGTCGACCAGTCGAACCGCCGCACATGCCGCGACGCCGCCACCCGCAGCTCCTCCAGCCGCGCCGGATCGCCCAGCAGCCGCAGCGCCGTACGGGCCAGCGCCTCCGCGTTCTCCACCGGGAACAGCTCGCCGGCGTCCCCGCCGTCCAGCACCTGCTTGAACGCGTCCAGGTCGCTCGCCAGCACCGGGGCACCCGCCGACATCGCCTCGACCAGGATGATCCCGAAGCTCTCGCCACCGGTGTTCGGCGCCACGTACAGGTCCACGCTGCGCAGCAGCCGGGCCTTCTCCGCGTCGCTCACCATGCCGAGGAACTCCACCTGCCGACGCACCTCCGGCGCCAGGCCCGCCACGGCCTCCTCCTCGTCGCCCTTACCCGCCACCAGCAGCCGCACCCCCGGCCGCTGCGCCAGGATCCCCGGCAGCGCCGCCAGCAGCGTCGGCAGGCCCTTGCGCGGCTCGTTGATCCGGCCGATGAAGCCGATCGTGCCCGGCTCCCCCTTCGCCGCGTGGCCCATCCAGCGCTCGTCCGGCTCTGCGTCCGCGAAGAAGCCCACGTCCACGCCGTTCGGGATCACCACCGCGTCCCCGCCCAGGTGCTCCACCAGGGTCCGCCGGGCGTACTCCGACACCGCGATCCGGGCCCGCATCTTCTCCAGGCCCGGCTGCAGGATCGGCGAGGCCGCGATCATCGCCCGCGAGCGCGGGTTGGAGGTGTGGAACGTCCCCACCATCGGCCCGGTCGCCGACCAGGCCGCCAGCATCGACAGGCTCGGCGAGGCCGGCTCGTGCACGTGCAGGATGTCGAAACGCCCGTCGTGCAGCCACCGCCGCACCCGCGCCGCCGACAGGATCCCGAAACTCAGCCGCGCCACCGACCCGTTGTACGGCACCGCCACCGCCCGCCCGGCCGAGACCACGTACGGCGGCAGCGCCTCGTCGTCCTCGGCCGGCGCCAGCACCGACACTTCGTGCCCCAGGCCGATCAGGTGCTCGGCCAGGTCCCGGATGTGGAACTGCACCCCACCGGGGACGTCCCAGTCGTACGGGCAGACGATGCCGATCTTCACGGATTCCTCAAGCTCCTTCGGACAGTCGTACGGGCCGGACTCAGGACCCGGAGGCCTCGGCCGCGGGCTCGGGGGCCGCCTCCGCGCGCACCGCGGAGGGCTCCTTCACCGTCTCACGGACCGCAAGGTCGGCCAGCCAGAACTTCTGCAGCATGTGCCAGTCCTGCGGGTGCTCGCGGACGCCCTGCTCCCACACGGCCGCCATCGCCTGGGTCATCGCCCGCGTCCCCTCCTTGCGGTCGCCCTCCTCGGGCACCGCCACCTCGGGGTGGATCCGCGCCCGCAGCACCGGGCCGTCGTACCAGAGCGTCACCGGCAGCAGCGCCGCCCCGGTCCGCCGGCACAGCGCCGCCGGACCGGCCGGCATCCGGGTCGCCTCACCGAAGAACGACACCTCGATGCCCGCCTCCGACAGGTCCCGGTCCCCCACCAGGCACACCAGCCGGCCCTCGCGCAGCCGCCGCGCCAGCGTGCCGATCACGTTCACCGAACCGCCGGTCAACGCCAGGACCTCCATGCCCAGGCCCTCCCGGAACGCCACGAACCGGTCGAACAGCCGCTCCGGCTTCAACCGCTCCGCGACCGTGGTGAACGGATAGCCCTGCTGCGCCACCCAGGCGCCCGCCAGGTCCCAGTTGCCCATGTGCGGCAGCGTTATCACCGCGCCCCGACCGGCCTCCAGCGGCGCCCGCAGGTGCTCGAAGCCCTCCACCTGGACGTCCCGCGCCACCCGCTCCCGGCTCCACACCGGCAGCCGGAACGACTCCATCCAGTACCGCAGGTACGAGCGCATCCCGGCCCGCGACAACGACCGCAGCGCGGCCTCGTCCAGCCCCGGACGGACCCGGCGCAGGTTCGCCTCCAGCTGCCGCACCCGCTTGCCGCGCTTGCGCCACGCGTAGTCCGCCAGCCGGTCGAACAGCCCCCGCGCCCACGACTCCGGCAGGTGCTTCAGCAGCCCCCACCCCAGCGCGTACGCCCAGTACACCAATCGGTCGGTCACCTCAGGACGCCCCCCATCAGCTCCCGGCCGCCGCTCGGTCGGCCTCGAACGCCTCCCGGCGCACGGTCAGCATCCGCTGGAACACCGTCACCAGGCTGCCCACCGCCACCAGCCACAACGCCACCGGCAGCAGCCACTCCACGTACGGCACGCCGAACGTGTGCAGACCCGCGACCCCGGCCGCCACCAGGCTGGCCACCAGCCGCTCGGCCCGCTCCACCAGCCCCGACACGTCACACGGCAGGCCCTGGCTCTCCGCCCGCGCCTTGGTGTACGACACCACCAGACCGCTCGCCAGGCAGAAGATCGCCACCGCGCACAGCAGGTTGTCGTCCCCCTTGCCCGCGTACCACATCGCCAGGCCGCCGAAGATCGCCGCGTCCGCGACCCGGTCCAGCGTGGAGTCCAGGAACGCCCCCCACTTGCTGGTCCGGCCCAGCTGACGGGCCATGTTCCCGTCCACCAGGTCCGAGAAGATGAACAGCGTGATCGTGATGGTGCCCCAGAAGAACTCCCCACGCGGGAAGAACACCAGCGCACCGGCCACCGAACCGGCGGTACCGACCAGCGTCACGGCGTCCGGGCTCACGCCCAGCCGGATCAGGAACGCGGCGAACGGGGTCAGAACACGTGTGAAGAAGGCACGCGCGTATTTGTTGAGCATGGCCTTCCCAGCCGCTCCGATCTCCCAGATACCCGCCTGGCGCAACACACGCGGCAGACGGCCGAACGAATCAGCCCGTCCGGCGCACCCATCGTAGCCACGCCGACGACACGCTCCGCCGCACGCACCGCCGAACGACGCGCCCGCGACCGCACGCACACGTACGGTCACCGACCGGCCGTACGACACGCGCCACCGCGACACCCGACCCTAGACTGCGATGGACAGCCTCGGCGCCACGGGAGGAGACCCCGATGCCCGACCGCAGCACGGTACGAGCCGGCCAGGCACCCGCCGTCACCGGCCCCCGGGACCTGCGTAACGTCGTCCTCATCGGCCCCAGCGGTGTGGGCAAGACCACCCTCGCCGAATCCCTCGCCCACGCCGCCGGAGCCACCGGCCGGGCCGGCCGCGTCACCGACGGCACCACCGTCTCCGACCACGAGGACATCGAGCACCAGCAGCAGCGCTCCGTCCAGCTCTCCGTGCTGCCGCTCGAGTGGAAGGGCGTCAAGATCAACCTGATCGACCCGCCCGGCCACCCCGACTTCACCGCCGACCTGCGCGCCGCCCTGCACGCCGCCGACGCCGCCGTCTTCGTCGTCTCCGCCACCGACCCGGTCACCGCCCCCACCCGCGCCCTGTGGCGCGAATGCGCCGCCGAGGGCATCCCCCGCGCCATCGCCGTCGCCAAACTCGACGTCGCCCGCACCGGCTTCGACGACATCCTCACCGCCTGCCACGACGCCTTCGACCTGGGCCCGGACACCCTCCGCCCGCTCTTCCTGCCCGTCCTCCACGACGGCCGGCCCGACGGCAGCGTCGACCTGCTCACCGGCGACACCTACGGCGACGCCACCCCGCTCCCCGACACCGGCCCCGCCCACGACAGCCTCGTCGAGGCCATCTCCGGCCAGGACGACACCCTGATGGAGCGCTACCTCGCCGGCGACACCCTCGACGCCGACGCCCTCGAAGCCGGCCTGCGCCGCGAAGTCCTCGACTGCACCCTCCACCCCGCCGTCCCCACCAGCGAGAACGGCCTCGGCGCCGCCGAACTCCTCGACCTCATCGCGCACACCTTCCCCGACCCCACCGAACGCACCCGCCCCGGCCCCGCCTGCGACCCCGACGCCCCGCTCGCCGCCCAGGTCGTCCGCGTCACCGGCGACGCCTACGTCGGCCGGATCAGCCTGCTGCGCGTGTACGCCGGCACCCTGCGCCCCGACACCAAGATCCATCTCGTCGGCCCCGCCCACACCGCCGACCAGAACGGCGACGAACGCGTCACCGCCCTCACCAGCCCGTTCGGCAAACTCCAGCGCCCCGTCCCGCACGCCGTCGCCGGAGACCTCGTCTGCGCCGCCAAACTCACCACCGCCCGCGCCGGCGACACCGTCCACGACCCCGGCCACCCCGTCGAACTCGACGGCTGGACCCTCCCCGAACCCCTGCTCCCGATCGCCGTCGAAGCCCACAGCAAGGCCGACGACGACAAGCTCTCCCAGGCCCTCAACCGCCTCACCGCCGAGGACCCTGCCCTACGCCTCGAACAGAACCCGGACACCCACCAGCTCGTCCTCTGGTGCACCGGCGAGGCCCACGCCGAAGTCGTCCTCGACCGCCTGCGCAGCCGCCACAACGTCCACGTCGACACCGTCGAACCCAAGGTCGCCCTGCGCGAGACCTTCGGCACCGCCGCCGCCGGCCACGGCCGCCTCGTCAAGCAGTCCGGCGGCCACGGCCAGTACGCCATCTGCGACCTCGAAGTCGAACCCCTCCCGGCCGGCTCCGGCTTCGAGTTCCAGGAACACGTCGTCGGCGGCGCCGTCCCCAAGCACTTCATCCCCTCCGTCGAGAAGGGCGTCCGCGCCCAGCTCGCCAAGGGCGTCTCCACCGGATACCCGCTCATCGACGTCCGGGTCACCCTCACCGACGGCAAGGCCCACTCCGTCGACTCCTCCGACGCGGCCTTCCAGAACGCCGCCGCCCTCGCCCTGCGCGACGCCGCCGAGCACGCCGTCATCCGCCTGCTCGAACCCGTCGCCGCCGTCAGCATCCTGCTGCCCGACGACTACCTCGGCGCCGTCCTCGGCGACCTCTCCGCCCGCCGCGGCCGGGTCCTCGGCACCGAGACCGGCGGATCCGGCCTCACCCTGCTGCGCGCCGAGGTCCCCGAACTCGAACTCGTCCGCTACCCGGTCGACCTGCGCTCCCTCACCCACGGCACCGCCGAGTTCACCCGCGCCTACCTGCGCCACGAACCCATGCCGACCGCCCTCGCCGAGCGCCACACCGGCTGAACAGCCCTACCACCGGGCGGACTTACGGCCGACCGGGCTCACGGCCGGGAGGACCGACGGCCGGACGGACCTACGGCTGGACGGCCTTGCGGTTCGGCAGCGCGCACGCCGCCGTACCCCCCGGCATCCGGTGCCGGTTACGCGCCACCCACCGGTACGCCAGAGCCGCCACCGGCCGCACCGGCGGCGCCGTCAACACCGCGCCCAGGTACGCCCACACCCCACCGGAGCGCATCAGCAACCGCGCAACCGCCTGCGCGCCCCCGTACACCCGCCCGGTCGGCGTCACCCACAACACCTCGCGCTCCGCCCGCTCGGCCGACACCTCGCCCCGGCCGCCCGCGTGTTCGTCCCACGCCCCGAGGTCCGCGAACTGGAACGCCACCGCCTCCCAGCCCCCCGAGGCCAGTGTCTGCCGCAGGTAACGCTCCGCCCACCGCACGCAGGACGAACAGAACGCGCAGTCCCCATCGAAGACCAGCACCGGATCCTTCACAGCGGCTCCCCTTTCCTCGCTTCTCCCACCATCCTCCTCCGCCCCACCCCGGCCCGCTCCGCCGGGTATCGACCTGCCCGAACCTGGGCATCATGCCTCTCAGGACCGGTACGGCCGGATCGTGACGGTACTTCAGACGATCATCCGCGCCGGGGTGCCACGGCACGGTAACCTGCCGCTGACAAGGGGAGGAGGGGACGCCACCGTGACCACACTCGACATGACCCCGGGTGCGCAGATACCCCGGACCGACGCCGGCCCGCAGACCGCCGTCACCCAGGCGCTCTCCTCGGCCGCCTACCGCGACGGCGAGATCGGCGGCTTCGTCGCGGCCGTCACCGACGCCAAGGAGAAGAAGGGCCGCTTCGCCCTCTTCCGCCCCAACGTCGGCGAGGCCTTCAGCAAGGCGCTGGTCTCCCGCGCCCTCGGCGGCGACCGCAAACCCATCGTCCCGTCCTTCGGTGTCGACACCCGCCAGGTCGTCGAACACTGCCTGGCCGCCGAGGAACTGCGCACCACCCGTGACCGGCAGCTCACCACCGTCACCCTGATCACCGGCGGACTCTTCCTCCCCGGCACCCTGCTCTGGCTCGCCGCCTTCCAGGTGCGCGCCTGGCTCAAACGGGACAACCCGAAGAACGCCGCCGCCTACGGCGGCATCACCCTCGCCCTGGCCGCCGCCCTCGCCGTCTTCCTCGTGCTGCGCCCGCAGGCCGCCGGCCTCCTCGGCATCTACCTGCGCGTCACGATGCTGGCCCCGGTCATCGGTTGGTACCTCGCCCGCCAGATCGTCGAGCGCTTCGCCAAGGACCTGCGCGGCCGCTGGCAGTCCCTGGTCGAGGGCTCCGCCGTCGCCGCCACCGTCGCCAAGGCCGTCCCCCGCGACGACCTCGACAAGAAGGCCACCGACCTGCGCGACAAGCTCGGCCGCCTGGACGCCGAGCAGGAGACCAACGTCCACCACTACGCCGGCCCCAAGGGCATCCTCGGCGCCGGCCGACGCTGGGGCGAGTGGCGCCTCGCCGACACCCTCCACCCCGCCGAGGGCCACGTCGACTTCCGCGCCTTCCACCCCTGGGACCTGGTCCGCCGGATCTCCTCCCACCTCAAGGGCCTCGGCATCAGCCACGTCGCCAACAGCGGCATGCCCAACGTCACCATCAAGCAGTGGGTGGTCTTCGACATCGGCGAGGGCGCCGACGAGATCAGCCGCCCCGGCAACGCCGACATGGACGGCGACCGGATGCGCGACTTCGCCGTGCAGACCATCGCCGACAAGCAGACCTTCTCCGGCGGCCCCCGGCACTACCTCGCCACCCAGTTCATCACCCACGACGGCAAGCTGGTCCTCACCTTCACCATCACGGTGACCCTGCTCGCCGACGTCCTGACCATCGCGGTGGCCGGCTACGCGCTCGGCCCCGTCAAGGGCGTCTTCTTCGACAAGCCCAAGGACAAGGAGAAGACGGTCGCCAAGACCGTGAAGTTCTGGGAGGAGCGCACCATCAAGCTCCCCCTGATCGACAACGACGAGGTCGTCCGCCAGGCCGTCCGCGCCCCCTTCTACCGGATGCCCGGCCTGCTCGGCTGGCTCGGCGGCGGGCTCGGCCTGCCCGAACCCTTCGGCCTGCGGCACGTCTGGGTCGGCCGCGCCTGGGACAACCGCTCCATGGTCGACAACGCGATGAACGCCTCCGTCCCGGTGCTCAACGCGGTCCACAGCGCCACCCTGGAGTTCCTGCGGGAGCACGACCTCGACGCCGACCGGTTCTTCAAGAACCGCACCTCGATCATCAAGTCCGAGGCGCAGAGCCCCCGGCCGTACGACGTCGACACGTTCAACGCCGGCTGAGCCGGCCGCGCACGACGAAGGGGCCCGCCACCGATCGCCTCGGTGTCGGGCCCCTTCTCGCGTCCGCTCCGGGTCAGCCCTGCGGCCAGACCTCGGCCAGCATCTTGCGGGTGTCCGCCAGCAACTGCGGCAGCACCTTGGTGTGGCCGACCACCGGCATGAAGTTCGTGTCCCCGCCCCAGCGCGGCACCACGTGCTGGTGCAGGTGCGCCGCGATCCCGGCACCGGCCGCCGCACCCTGGTTCATCCCGATGTTGAACCCGTGCGCCCCGGAGGCCGCCCGCAGCGCGGTCATCGCCTTCTTGGTGAAGTCCGCCAGCTCGGCCGTCTCCGCCTCGTCCAGGTCCGTGTAGTCGGCCACGTGCCGGTACGGGACCACCATCAGGTGCCCGCCGTTGTACGGGTACAGGTTCAGCACCGCAAACACGGCGTTCCCCCGGGCGACGACCAGCCCGTCCTCGTCGTTCAGCGACGGGATCGAGCAGAACGGACAACCGTCGTCCGGAGCCGGGCCGGTGGGCTTGTTCTCACCCTGGATGTACGCCATCCGATGGGGGGTCCACAGGCGGCGGAAGCCGTCCGGCTCCCCGACGCCCCGCTGCAGTTCCGGCTCAGTCGTCATGCTGATCAGCATATTCGCCCGACGGTGCTTGCAAAGCCGCGCGGGGCAGACTCGTTTCAGAGCCTGCCCCGCGCGTGACGGTACTGCTACCGGATCACACCTGGATGCGGTTCTTCACCGCGTCCACGATCTCGGCGACGGCGTCCGCCACCGGCACGCCGTTCTTCTGCTCGCCGTTGCGGTAGCGGAACGACACCGCGCCCGCCTCGACGTCGTCGTTGCCGGCGATCAGCATGAACGGCACCTTGGTCTTCTGGGCGTTCCTGATCTTCTTCTGCATGCGGTCGTCCGAGGTGTCCACCTCGACCCGGATCCCGTGCTTCTTGAGCTCGGCCGCGACCTCCAGCAGGTACGGCACATGCTCGTCGGTGATCGGGATGCCGGTCACGGTGACCGGGGCCAGCCACGGCGGCATGGCGCCGGCGTAGTGCTCCAGCAGCACCGCGAAGAACCGCTCGATGCTGCCGAACAGCGCGCGGTGGATCATGACCGGCCGCTGACGCGAGCCGTCCGCCGCGGTGTACTCGAGGTCGAAGCGCTCGGGCAGGTTGAAGTCCAGCTGGATGGTCGACATCTGCCAGGTACGACCGATGGCGTCCTTGGCCTGCACCGAGATCTTCGGGCCGTAGAAGGCCGCGCCACCCGGGTCCGGCACCAGCGGCAGGCCCTGCTTCTCGGCCACGGCCGCCAGGACGCGGGTGGCCTCCTCCCAGGTCTCGTCCGAACCGACGTACTTGACCGGGTCCTTGGTCGACAGCTCCAGGTAGAAGTCGGTCAGACCGTAGTCACGGAGGAGGTTGAGCACGAAGGTCAGCGTGGAGTCGAGCTCCTCCGCCATCTGCTCGCGGGTGCAGTAGATGTGGGCGTCGTCCTGCGTGAAGCCGCGGGCGCGGGTCAGACCGTGCACCACACCCGACTTCTCGTACCGGTACACCGTCCCGAACTCGAAGAGGCGCAGCGGCAGTTCACGGTACGAGCGGCCGCGCGCGTCGAAGATCAGGTTGTGCATCGGGCAGTTCATCGGCTTGAGGTAGTAGTCCACGCCCTCGTCGAGCTGCATGGGCGGGTACATACCGTCCGCGTACCAGTCGAGGTGGCCGCTCTTCTCGAAGAGCTTCCCCTTGGTGGCGTGCGGGGTGTAGACGAACTCGTAGCCCTCTTCCTCGTGCCGCTTGCGCGAGTAGTCCTCCATCGCGCGGCGGATGATGCCGCCCTTGGGGTGGAAGACGGCGAGGCCGGAGCCGATCTCCTCGGGGATGGAGAAGAGGTCGAGCTCGTTGCCGAGCTTGCGGTGGTCGCGCTTCTCGGCCTCGACGAGGAAGTCCAGGTGGGCCTTGAGCTCGTCCTTGGTCGGCCAGGCGGTGCCGTAGATGCGCTGGAGCATCGGGTTGCGCTCGCTGCCGCGCCAGTAGGCGGCCGCGTTGCGCATCAGCTTGAACGCCGGGATGTGCCGGGTGCTGGGCAGGTGCGGGCCGCGGCAGAGGTCGCCCCAGCACTGCTCGCCGCTCTTGGCGTCCAGGTTGTCGTAGATGGTGAGTTCGCCGGCGCCGACCTCGACGTCGGCGCCCTCGCCGGCGGTGGCGGCGGAGCCCTTGAGGCCGATCAGCTCGAGCTTGTACGGCTCGGCGGCCAGCTCCTCGCGGGCGGACTCGTCGGTGACCACGCGGCGGGAGAACTTCTGCCCGCGCTTGATGATCTCCTGCATGCGCTTCTCGATGGCCTTGAGGTCATCGGGGTGGAAGGGCTTCTCGACGTCGAAGTCGTAGTAGAAGCCGTCCTTGACCGGCGGGCCGATGCCGAGCTTGGCCTCGGGGTAGAGCTGCTGCACGGCCTGGGCCATGACGTGCGCGGTGGAGTGGCGCAGGATGTCGAGGCCGTCCTTGCTGCCGATCGCGACCGGCTCGGCCTCGTCGCCGTCCTGGAGGACGTAGGCGAGGTCCTTGAGCTGGCCGCCGACGCGGGCGGCGATGATCGAGCGGTCGTCGGCGAAGAGCTCGGCGGCCGTAGTGCCCGTGGTCACCACGCGCTCTTCCCGATCGGGTTCGCGGTTGATGATTACCCGGACGTCCGTCACCGGTCTCTCCTGACGTGCTGGATTTCAGAGGACGCAACACTGCGCTGCGCGTGACGATGGTACCGAGAGCGCCGCCCCCGCCGTCCACCTACGTCCCTTCTCCCCCTTCCTCCGTCCCCTCTCCGAGCGACTTCAGCAGCCGCTCGCGGTCCTCTTCCTCCCAGCCGCACAGTTCCAGTCCGTGCGGGCGGGTCAGCCGGCGGAAGCCGCCGTGCCGCTCGAGCCGGCCGGAGATCCGGACCGGCAGCCCGGCGAGGTGGGCCTCGGCGGCGAGCCGGTAGTCGGGGTCGGGCAGTCGGAGCTTGAGTTCGCGGACCTCGGCGCCGCCGAGGACGCGCAGCCGTACCGAGCCCGGGCCGGCCGGGTCGGCGCGCTTGAGCCGGGTGACCACGCCGACCACGGTGACGGCGACGGCGGGCTCGATCCGTTCCAGCAGTTCGGCGGCCTCGGCCAGGGCGGGCAGGTCGCCGGGTGAGAAGTCGAGGACGACCCGGCGGTCCCCGAAGCCGCCCGGGGTGCCGGCGGCGGGCGACCAGGCGACGGTGAGCCGGGCCGCGGTCGCGCCGCGTACGAGTTCCTCGACGGATTGGACGAGTTCCCGGCTGACCCCGGCCTGGACGGCGTTCTCGAAGGCCTCGGGCCCGCCGCTGACCCGGCGGTAGTCGACCGCGTCGCGCAGCGCCTCCAGGGCGCGGACGAGGGTGGTGACGGCGGCGCGGCCTTCGGGGGCGGGGGTGTGGGCGGTGAGGGCGGTGCCTTGTTCGACCACCAGGACGCGGTCCAGGAAGTCCCCGGCGGGGCCGTCCAGCCGGGCTCCGAAGTAGGCGGCCCTGGTCCGGGCGGCCTTGGCTCCGGCGGCGAGCATCCCGCGTGCCGCCTGCCGGAGCCGCTCGGCGTCGTCCCAGGGGGTGGCCTCGGCGGAGCCGGGCGGTTCGCGGCGCCAGCGCAGTTCGTCGCCGGGGACGGCGAGGGCGAGCAGGATCGATCGGGCCGAGGGGGTGCGGGACCGGGAGAGCGCGGTGACGGCGTCGGCGAGGAGTTCGACGGCGTCGTCGAAGCCGTCTCCGGTGGGGACGAGGAGGCTGGTGCCGGGTTCGTCGTCGGGCGGGGTCCAGCGGCCGTAGCGGGCGGCCGGTCCGCCGCGGCGGACCCAGCCGTGCCGGGCGAGCAGGGTGGCCAGCACCGCGGGGTCGACGGTGGCCGGGTCGGGCAGGGCCTGGGCCGGCTCACCCGGTCCGTACGGCGGTGTCATGGGGTCGGCTCCTCGCTGCCGGGGCCGGGCGGTCACGGGCTGCCGCCCGCGCCGACCCGGGCCATGATGTCGCAGAGCGCGCGGTCGTCGAAGACCTTGTCGGTGGGCACCCGGACGTTGGTGCGCCGCTGTCCGGTGACCGGGTGGCCGGCCAGGTTGACCCAGTAGCAGCAGTGCCGCAGCTCCAGGGCGTCCGGGCGGGCCCGCAGCCAGTGGTCGACCCGGCTCGGCAGCAGCATCACGACCAGGATCCGGGGCACGGCGACCCGGGCCCGGGCGAGTTTGCGCAGGTGGTCGTTGTCCAGCGTGAAGCTGAAGAACCGCCCGGCCGGGTCGGGCGCGATCTGCTGGGTGGCCTTGAGCTGGATCTTGATGGTGACCTCGTCGTCCACCTCGTGCGCCCGGGACCCGTGGTTGACCTGCCAGTCGATGCCGTTGTCCGGGAACGGCTGGGAGAGCGAGCAGCCGGCCGCGGCGGCGACCGCGTGCAGATAGCCGACCTGCAGCGTCTCCATGCAGGCGGTGACCGCGAGGTTCCCGCGCAGGACGGCCGCCGCTTCTTCGGGCTGCGGCTGTGTCAGTGCCATCGCCCGTGGCCTCCCCCGGCTCCGGGCCCGTCCGGATTCGAACGGGACAGTCGATTCGAACGGGACGGTCATGGGCAGGATCCCCGGTCCGGCCTGGGCCAAACGGGTTGAAGGGCCGTCAGAACCGGGTATCAAGCGGGCGCGGAACGCTTGCCTGAGGGGCAGTCATGCAGCAGCACTGGTACACCGGCCCACTCGCCTCCTTCGACACCGAGACCACCGGCGTGGACGTGGAGCACGATCGGATCGTCTCCGCCGCCCTGGTCGTCCAACTCGCCCCGGGCGCACCGGTGCGGACCACCACCTGGCTCGCCGATCCGGGCGTTCCGATCCCGGACGGCGCCCGCGCGGTGCACGGCATCACCGACGAGCACGTCCGGTTGCACGGCCGGCCGGCCCGCTCGGTGGTGGCGGAGGTCACCCGCGCGCTGGCGGCCGAGGCCCGGGCCGGGCACCCGGTGGTGGTGATGAACGCGCCCTACGACCTGACGCTGCTGGACCGGGAGTTGCGCCGCCATCACGGGCTGACGCTGGTCGGCGGTCTGGCGGCGGCCGGGCTGCAGGTGCTGGATCCGCGGGTGCTGGACAAGCACGTGGACCGCTACCGCAAGGGCCGCCGGACCCTGACCGACCTGTGTGCCCACTACGGCGTGGAGCTGGCCGGGGCGCACGACGCGGGGGCGGACGCGACGGCGGCGCTGGCGCTGACCCGGCGAATAGGCGCCCGCTACCCGGCGGCGCTCGGCGGGCTGACGGCGGCTGAGCTGCACCTGCGACAGGGGGTCTGGCACGCGGCGCAGGCACGCGGGCTGCAGAGCTGGTTCGACCGCTCGGGGGTGGCGGAGCGGGTGGACCTCTCGTGGCCGCTGCGGCCGGCCCGGTGCGGCTGCGGGCGCCGGTTGGAACCGGAGCACGGCTGCGAGGCGGCGGCGTAGCGGGCGGCCCCGGAAGCTCGGGCCCGGAACGCGCCGCAGGCCCTGACCGGTTTCCTGGTCAGGGCCTGCGTGCTGTCCGGTGGGCGATACTGGGATCGAACCAGTGACCCCTTCGGTGTGAACGAAGTGCTCTCCCGCTGAGCTAATCGCCCGGGCAACGAGAAGAACTGTAGCACCATTCGGGGGGTGTCGTACAACTCGCCCGTTCCGGGGTACCGCCGACACATCCACAGAACTCGCGCTCCACGCGGAAGGTGACTGTGCTTCAGCCGATTACCGACGGCCCTTCAGGCGGATTCCGGAAATACATGTAAGGCCCAGCCGATAATCGGCCGGGCCTCACATATCACAATGCATTCCGGTGGGCGATACTGGGATCGAACCAGTGACCCCTTCGGTGTGAACGAAGTGCTCTCCCGCTGAGCTAATCGCCCGGGTGCAGGGAAAACATTACCGCATCCCGGAGGGTGGTCCGAACACCCTCCCTGGTCGCCGGCCCGGGCCCGGGCCGCTCAGCTCTCGTCCAGCCGCCAGGGGACGACCAGGCCGTAGCGGGCGAGGTACCAGGCCCCCACCGCGACGACGGCGGCCAGCCCGATCGCGGTGACCGTCAGGTTGCGGCGGCGCACCCGCGGGTCCAGGGCCCGCCGGGCGGCCTCGGCGACCTTGTGGCGGGTCCAGCGCAGGGCCAGCCGGGCCCAGACGAACTCGGTGGCCCAGATCCCCATGCCCAGGAAGATCACCACCCAGCCGGGGCCGGGCAGCGGCAGCATCACCACGCCGAGCCCGACCACGGCGAGGCCGACCAGGAAGACCGCCACCTGCCAGGCCCGGTGCAGAGCGCGGGAACGGCGCACGAAGGCCGGAGCCCGGGAGCCGACCGCCCGGGAGCCGCCGACCGCCGTGTCATCCGGCGTGACGGCTTCACCCGTTCTCGTGTTCCCGCCCGTCTTGTCGTTTCGCACAGTCATGCCAGGAAACTAACCAAGAAGTGGCTCGGTAATGCCCGGCCCGGCCGCTCCGCGACGATTCCGCAATGCGCCGTAAGGGGTACGACTCGCGCCCGAATCGGGACAGAGGGGTTTACATCGGTCTTGGGGGTGGGATGGTCCGTTCGCCGACGTGCGATTCCCCGAGCGCACACTGAGCGAAAGGCCATGGCGCTTATGAACACCACGGTCAGCTGCGAGCTGCACCTGCGCCTCATCGTGTCCAGCGAGTCCTCACTGCCCGTCCCCGCGGGCCTGCGCTACGACACTGCCGACCCCTACGCCGTGCACGCGACGTTCCACACGGGCGCCGACGAGACCGTGGAGTGGGTGTTCGCCCGAGATCTCCTCGCGGAGGGGCTGCATCGACCCACCGGTACCGGCGACGTCCGGGTGTGGCCGTCGCGCAGTCACGGGCAAGGGGTGGTCTGCATCGCGCTGAGCTCTCCGGAAGGAGAAGCCCTGCTGGAGGCCCCTGCCCGGGCGCTTGAGTCGTTCCTCAAGCGGACGGACGCCGCGGTGCCGCCCGGCACCGAACACCGCCACTTCGACCTCGACCGGGAGCTGTCCCACATCCTCGCCGAAAGCTGACCCCGACCGGAGGCGGTCACGCCCCGCCGACGGCGGAGCAGCACCCCCTGCCGTCATCGCAGCCGTCCTACTCGGGGGCACGGCAGCGGACTGAGCCGCGCACGACGCGGTCTCGGGGCCGGCGGATGGCCCGCTCCCACCGGAGCGGGCCCACAGCACCGCAGGCGCCCGGCACCGGAGCCGGCCATCCGAACGGGTGGCCGGCCTCGGTGCCGGGCGCCGACGTCTGTCCGGGGTCGCGCCCAGCCGCGGTCTCCGTACGCCGATCCGGGGGCGCAGCGGCGGGACGGCGCCCGGTTTCGGATGCTCTGACGGGATCCGTACACGCATTCGAAAGGACGCGCCGCCCTTCTGGCACAAGGCCCGGTATGGTCTGGGGGTAACCGTGGACGCGGGGTATCGGAGTCCCCCTGCGCGAGGAGCCCCCAACGTGCTGATCACCCATGACACCGAGTGCGCGCTGAGCATCCTCGTGGAGCTGCTCAACACCGCACCCGAGGTGTGCGGCGCCGAGCGGCTGCCGGACGTCGCCGCGCTCGACGCCTTCGTGGTCCGCCAGGAGATCAGCGAGATCGACTCGCTGACGGAGGGCGACCTGCGCCGGGTGCACGAGCTGCGCACCCGGCTGCGCGAGGTGTTCGGGACGGAATCCACCGCAGAGGCCGCCGAGCTGGTCAACGCGATCGTCGCGGCCGCCGGGACGACGCCCCGGCTGACCAACCATGACGACCACGACTGGCACATCCACTACTTCGCGCCGCACGCCGCGCTCGGCGACCACCTGGCGGCCGAGCTGGGCATGGCGCTGGCCTTCATCCTCATGGCGGGCGAGCGGGAGCGGCTGCGCCGGTGCGAGGCGCCGGACTGCGCGCGGGTCTTCGTGGACCTCTCCCGGAACCGCTCCCGGCGCTACTGCGACAGCCGCACCTGCGGCAACCGGCTGCACGTCGCCGCGTACCGGGCTCGCCAGCGCTCGGCCGAGGCCGTCCCCTCCGCCTGAGCGGGATCCCGCGTTCGGGATCCCGCCCTCGGATCGGCGGTCGGATGCGGCGGTCAGATCCCGCGCTTGCGGAGGATCTCCTCGATGTCGTCGAAGTCGCCGAGGCCGTCGTCGCGCTTGCCGCCACCCTGCTTCTTCGCCGCCTTGGGCGCCGGTGCCACCGCCGGGCGCTCGGGCGCCGGTCCGGCGGCCGCGGGGCGCTCCGGCGAGGCCTCGACGGCGCTGCGGCGGCCCACCCAGCGGGTGGTGACCAGCAGGACGGCGGAGACCCCGAGCAGCACGATGCCGGCCCACACCCGGGGGTCGAAGACCAGGTTCGCCGCCCAGTCGGCGAACGCCCGGCCGATCGTGCTCGCCAGCGGGAACAGCCCGGTCAGGTAGAGCCCGGCGGGCAGCAGGGCGACCGCGAACCAGCGGGTCGCCGACAGGAAGCGCCGCTTGTAGGCCCGCAGGCCCGCGACGGCCACCCCGCCCGCGGTGAGGATGAAGCTGATCGCCGCGCTCAGCACGGGGCCACCCCTTCGCGTCCGGTCGTCCTGGTCATCGGTGCCTCCCTGTCGGTCCGCCCTCGGGCGCACCACCGGCCGGAGCGGGCGCCCACTAGTGGAACACTGGGGGAATGATCGATGGTTCCCTCCCCCGCCTTGAGTTCTGGTGCGACCTGCAGTGCCCGGACTGCCGTACCGCGCTGGACGACGTCCGGGCGCTCCGCGCGCAGTACGGCGACGCGCTCCCCGTGGAGCTGCGGCACTTCCCGCTGGAGAAGCACAAGCACGCCTACGCCGCCGCGGAGGCGGCCGAGGAGGCGTTCGCCCAGGGGCTCGGCTGGCCGTTCGTGGAGGCGCTGCTGGCCCGGGTCGAGGAGCTGGACGCGCGGGGGCAGCAGGTGCTGCTGGACGTCGCCCGCGA
Source organism: Kitasatospora sp. NPDC034023 (assembly GCF_055575795.1). NCBI lineage: Bacteria > Bacillati > Actinomycetota > Actinomycetes > Kitasatosporales > Streptomycetaceae > Kitasatospora > Kitasatospora sp. NPDC034023. The sequence continues at coordinate 152,401 of NZ_JBVIRY010000007.1, read as the reverse complement.
GGTCGGGGTGGACGTCGAGGAGGTCGACACCGCGCTGATCGACGGCCGGCACATGCTGACCGTCGACTCCGACCAGGCCGAGGGGAAGGCGATCGGGGTCACGGGCACGCCGACGTACGTGATCGGCGGCGAGCGCCTGGACGGCGGGCAGAGCCAGGACGGTCTGCGGGAACGGATCACGGCCGTCATCGAGGCGGCGCGGGCTTCCTGACGGCACGTCAGAGTGCCTTGCCGTAGAGGCGCTCGGTGGCCGAGTAGCCGAGCGAGTCGTAGAGCCGGATGGCGATCTCGTTGTCGGCGAAGACGTTGAGGCCGAGGTTGCGCACGCCGGCGGCGAGGCACTCCCGCTCGGCGAGCAGCATCAGGGCGCGGCCGTGTCCGCGGCCCCGGTGGGCCGGGAACACCTCCACCACCATCACCCAGGCGAGCGGTTCGCCGTCCGGCAGGTCGCGCAGGTGGAGGGCCACCCAGATCGAGCCGCACGGCTCCGGCCCGCCGGCGGCGTCGTACAGACTGCTCAGGACGGCGCCGGGGGTCTCGGCGCCCTGCGGGAGCAGGTTCCGCCGATCGCCGCCCGACTTGGCGCGCGCCTGCTCCTCGGTGAGGCCGGAGGCCACGAGCGAGTGGGCGAAGCGCTCCGCGCCCCCGTCGAGCCAGGCCTGAAGTGCCGCGGGGTCGATCGGGCGCGCGGTCAATCCGGCGGGCAGGGCGGGGGCGTCGGTCAGGCGCTTGTTCAGGGTCCGCATCCGCTCGGTGTAGCCGAGGGTGGCGGCGAGGGCGCGGGCGATCGGCGCCGATTCGGGGATCCTGGCGTCCACCCGGACGCAGCCCCAGTGGCGCAGCACCTCCTCCGCGGCCAGCGCGCCGAACGTGCCGCGGCCCCGGCCGCGCCCTTCGGTGACTTCCAACTCCGATATATCACCCCAGAGTTGGCCGCCGTACGGGGTAGAGGTGGTGCGCAGTGTGCCGACCGGGTGGCCGTTCGACAGGATCCGCCAGCGTCTGGTGCGGCCACCGGCCGCGGTGGGTGTCTCCGGGCCCTCGGGGCGCAGCGTGGTGGTCATGTGGTGGTCCCTTCCCCTTGCTCGGGAGGTTATCCACGAGGCCGTCCACGCGGCCGGTTCCGTCTCCCGGAGGCGGGCATCACGGGTCGAGGTCGTCGCCGCTGCGCTCGGTGAAGACGGCCATGGCCTTCGCGGTCACGGGGCCGATGCCGGGCAGTTCGCGGTCGTCGACGCGGGTGACGGCCTGGACGTCGCGGGTGGTGGAGGTCAGGAAGACCTCCTCGGCGTCCTGGAGGGCGTCGAGCGGGAGGTCGGCCTCCTCGGCGCCGCACCAGTCGATGACGAGCCGCCGGGTGATGCCGGCCAGGCAGCCGGAGGCGAGGGCCGGGCTGAGCAGGCGGCCGCCGATGACCACGAAGACGTTGGAGCCGGTGCCCTCGCAGAGTCGGCCGGCGGTGTTGGCGAACAGGGCCTCGGAGGCGCCGGCGCGATGGGCGGCGGCCAGGGCGACGACGTTCTCGGCGTACGAGGTGGTCTTGAGGCCGGCGACGGCGCTGTGCTCGTTGCGGCGCCAGGGGACGACGGCGACGGCGGTCTCGTCGGGGCGGCGGTTGATGGCGCCGAGGGCGACGACGAGGGTGGGGCCGGTGGTGCCGCGCTCCGAGCCGAGCGGGGCCTGCCCGCCGGTGTAGGTCACGCGCAGGCGGCCGAGCGGCGCGGGGTTGGCGGCGAGGACCTGGGCGCAGGCCTCGCGGACCAGGTCGTGGTCGGGGTCGGGCAGGCCGAGGCCGCGGGCGGAGCGGGTGAGCCGGTCGAGGTGGCGGGTGACCGCGAAGGCCTTGCCGTCGACGGTCTTCATGGTCTCGAAGACGCCGTCGCCGGTGGTGAGGCCGTGGTCGAGGACCGAGACGGCGGCGTCGGCGGAGTCGACGAGGGTGCCGTTGACCCAGCTCGTGGTGCGGTTGTGCATCGAGGTCTGCTCCTCAGCGGTGGGCGCGGTGAGCGGTGCGGCTCATTCCCCGGTCTGGTCGGGTTCGCGGCCCGACGCTATCGCGACCAGTCGGGCGGCCTTCAGTTCGGTTTCCGCCCACTCGCGGTCGGGGTCGGAGCCCCAGGTGATGCCGGCGCCGGTGCCGAAGCGCAGGACGGGCGTGCCGGGGTCGGTCCGGTCGAGCCAGAAGGTGCGGATGCCGACGGCGAGTTCGCCCTCGCCGCGGTCGGCGTCGACCCAGCCGACGCCGCCGCAGTAGGGGCCGCGCGGGGCGGTCTCCAGGGCGTCGATGATCCGCAGCGCGCTGGATTTGGGGGCGCCGGTGACGGAGCCGGGCGGGAAGGTGGCGGTGAGGAGTCCGGGCCAGCCGACGTCCTCGCGCAGGGTGCCCTCGACGGTGGAGACCAGGTGGACCAGGCCGGGGTGCTTCTCGACGGCGCAGAGGTCGGGGACGGTGACGCTGCCGGTGTCGCAGACGCGGCCGAGGTCGTTGCGGACCAGGTCCACGATCATCACGTTCTCGGCGTGGTCCTTGTCGAGGAGGTCGTCCTCGGTGCGGCCGGTGCCCTTGATCGGGCCGGAGGAGACGGTGCGGCCGGTGCGGCGCAGGTAGAGCTCGGGTGAGGCAGTGGCGATCTCGACGCCGTGCCCGGGCAGTCGGATGGTGCCGGCGTAGGGGGCGGGGTTGCCGTGGGCGAGGAGGCCGGTGAGGGCGTCGATGTCGCTGAGCTCCGGGTCGGGCAGCGGCGCGGACAGCACCCGGCAGAGGTTGGCCTGGTAGACCTCGCCGGCGGCTATGTGCTCGCGGATGCGGCGTACGCCCGCGGTGTAGGCGGTGCGGTCCAGGGAGCTGTGCCAGCTGCCGGCGTCCGGGCCGCGCCAGCCGGCGCCGGAGGGCGGGGCGGGGGCGGGGCGGACCTCGTCGAAGCGGGCGCAGGTCAGTCGGCCCTCGAAGTCGTAGGCGACGGCCCAGTAGCCGGAGGAGTCGAGGGCGGCCGGGTCCGAGGTGACGTCGCGCAGTCCGGTGGCCAGGCGGCCGCCGAAGCGGGCGAGCGGGGTGCTGGGGTCGGGGTGGCCGGACACGGTTCTCCTGCGCGGTGTGCTGGGCGGCGGTGCCTGAAGTGTAGGTCGGGGGCACGGGCCCGGCCCTGGTGAGCCGCCGTGCGACGGCGCGCGAGCCGGGGCGTGAGCCTGGAGGTGGCCTCCGGCCCCTGGTGCGGGTCCGGAGACAGGCCCGCGGACGAGCGGCCTCGGGCGTCGCGCAGGTGTGCGTCGGGTGGCGTGCGGATGATCGTCCGGGAGCGCCGCAGGTAGCGGCCGTGGCCGCCCGTGAGGGCTGACGGAACGGCACGCGGGGGGCATCCCCTCGGCACGCTGCGGGAACGGATTTTTAGCTGGCCCAGGAATCCGCTAGAGTTCAACACGTCGCCAGGGAGCGCAGCCGAGAAAAACGGTGAAGATCCCGGGAGACAGGCGGACGTGGCTCAGTTGGTAGAGCATCACCTTGCCAAGGTGAGGGTCGCGAGTTCGAATCTCGTCGTCCGCTCGATGGAGAACAGTGTAAGATCGTTCTTCGTGTGTTGCCTGGTGGAGTGGCCGAGAGGCGAGGCAACGGCCTGCAAAGCCGTGTACACGGGTTCAAATCCCGTCTCCACCTCCAAGAGGTTCACCCGGTTCCACCGGGAGACCTCCCCGCGCGATTAGCTCAGCGGGAGAGCACTACCTTGACACGGTAGGGGTCACTGGTTCAATCCCAGTATCGCGCACGTCGGGCCCTTCGGGGTCTGC